>CALJNY010000077.1 GCA_937981515.1 uncultured Collinsella sp.
CGATCCCGGCCCACGCATGGCAAACACCGACTGGTTCCGCATCGACGACCGCGGCACCTCGTGCCATGGCGCCATGCCCCAGCGCGGCCACGACGCCGTTATGGTTGCCGCCGAAATCGTCAACGCCCTGCAGACCATCGTCTCGCGCGAGATTAGCCCCTACGAACCCGCCGTCATCACCGTCGGCGAGCTGCACGGCGGCACCGCGCGCAACGTTATCGCCGGCACGGCGTACCTCGCCGGCACGGTGCGCACCTATGGCGACAAGACGCATGAAGAGATGCCCGAGCTTATGCGCCGCATCGTGGAGCACACCGCAGCAGCACTAGGCGCCGAGGCCGAACTCACCGACTACACCATTGCCAACTACAAGGTCGAAAACGATGCCGCCTCGAGCGAGCGCTGCCGCCAAGCTGTGCTCAAGTGCTTGGGCCCCGCGGGCGAGGGCCATTACCGCGGCACGCTTTCGGGCGAGGACTTCTCGGAGTATCTGCGCCGCGTACCGGGCGTGCTCGCCTTTGTTGGCACGCGCAACCCCCAGATTGGCGCCACCTATGCCCAGCACTCCTGCTTCTATAAGATCGACGAGAGCGTGCTCGCCAAGGGCTCCATGGTAGCCGCTCAGTATGCCATCGACTTTTTGGCCGAGCCCACGCAAGAAGAGCTCGACGGCCCCACGATCGCCGCGGTTGCCGAGACCAATCCGGACCTGGCAGCCAAGCTGCGCTCTGCCAAGGCAACTGCCGCCGAGGCCCGCGACGCCGTGCACGACGCCCGCACCGCCCGCCATGCCGCAATCAAGGGCATCCACGATGCCCGTGCCGCCGCTCGCCACGAGGAGAAGCGCGACGAGTAGCCGTCACGCCCACCCATAACAACCTAGCTAGAGCAAAGCGGGGGCGAACGTTATCTCAACGTTCGCCCCCGCTTATGTGTCGACCGCTTTTCTAGCGCGTCCTCCGTCACGACAAGTAAGAGTGAAGAATGGTGAGCCAGCGTGGGGTTTCGAGGTGGATGATATCGGTGGGGACTCCGGCGGGCGCATGGCCGCCAAAGAGCAGGCCCGCGTCTGCCGGGTTGATAAGGCGCACGATCCATACGGCAACGACCAGCACGCACAGAACAATAACCGCAATGTCGATGCCGCGCTTTAGCTTGCTCGACGTCACCTCCTCGCGCACGAACGCGAGCATAAACGCAATCGGCACCACCCAAAACAGCGGATGGTAGGCAAAGGCCGCCGCAAAATCGAGGCGCAGTGCTGCCAGCCAGGCCCTCGTCATGCCACATCCCGGACAGGGAATGCCCGTCATCAGGCGAAACACGCAGCCGATATCGAGCAGGTAGAGTGCGAGCCAGGCGACAAAGAGCGCGCCGATGCAAGAAAGGGCGCGGCGAATGAGTTCCGCCGCGCCCTTATGTCCCTGGGAGCTGTTCACGCCGCTCTTATCGTTAGGCACGAGCGCCAAGACGGACGTTGTAAGCCGTTGCCATGGCATTGGTATTCTTGATGATGATGTTCATGGCAAAGATGGGGCCAAGGCCGCACAGCAGCGCGCCGACGATCTGCCACATAAGAACGGTGGTACCGTTCTCCTGGAACATCAGACCATAGCGAGGAGCATTAGCCTGCAGGCGGTTGCCGATCTTGTAGTACCAGTAGAGTGCGTAGAAGCCGCAGGTCACGAACGACAGCAGGATAAATGCTGCCAGACCCGGCGTGGAATCGCCGTCGTCCTGGCACATGACATTGATGTCGCGGGCGAGGCAATAGAGGAAGTAATATGAATAGATGCCGCAGGTCACGATGGAAAGCAGGAGCCAGCCGATCACGCCACGGTCGGTTTTAATCGGAGTATAGCCCATCGGGGCAGGTGCAGGCTGCTGAGCATACTGCTGCTGACCGGTGTACTGCTGCTGACCGGCGTACTGCTGCTGAGGCTGAGGCTGAACTGCCTGAACCGGAGTGGGCTGAATCTGCGTGGGCTGCGGAGCAGGCTGGGGCTGAGGTGCAGGCTGCGGCGCGGGCTGCGGAGCAGGAGCAGCGGAAGCGGCACCGACGGCAGAACCGCAGACAGGGCAGAATTTGGCATCATCCGAAATGGGAGAACCACAAGTGGTACAGAACATAAGCTTCTCCTTTTCCTAAGGCGTCGCACGCCTTCAAACCTTACACGTCTATGTCCTCAACAATAGCCGCGACGTTGTTGCGCAACATTGATCAATTTCCGAGTAATATTGCCGCAACCGTTTTCCAGGCATTTTCTTGCTTTCGCCATAGAAAAAGGCACCCCGGGTTCAGTTGCCCAGGGCGCCTCGACCGACTATTCGGTTTGATTGTTTTCGGCAGCAGGATTATCGCCCGACTCATCCGCCGGCGTGTCAACGGCATTCCAATCGGGTTCTGCAGGCGTCGCCTCGGGCGCCGGTGCGGGTGTAGGGGCCGGTGCCGGAGCAGACGTCGGCGCGGGCGACGTTGCAGGCTCAGGTGCGGGTGCAGGTGCAGCACCAGCGTCCATGGGATTAAAGCCCGTAGGTGTAGGCTTCTTCTCGCCCGGAAGCACAAACGTCAGGACATCGTCGGCATCCTCGTCGGCCCACTCACTGGCATGACGTGCCGCCCAATAGCCAACGGCACGGTGCTTGAGTATCTTGCCAAAGACCGTAAGAAATACGGTGACAAAAGCGACCAGCACCAAGAACAGCGCGAGCGTGACGCCACCGCCGGTAACAATTGCCTCAATACCCGTAGGACGATAGTAGTAGCTATACATACCGACAGAGGCAATGGCGCCAAAGACGACCGTCAAGATCCATGTGACAACGTTGGCGACCAGGCCCGTCAAAAACTCGGGAAGGAACGAAGCACAGAACAGCTTGGTCTTGTTGTGCTTAAACGCCGCCCAGACCTTATCGAGCGAAAACGCGCTCTCGACACGCCCGGTCACCGCAAAGTGCATCACGGCGATGTCGGCGAACATCTTAAAGAAGACACCCAGAATCGCCGAGGCAATTAGCGCCAGGACAAGCAGGCCGAGCGAGCCAAACAGCGCAGCCTCGAGCGCATAAGAGCCGTAATAAGAATACGAGCCCGCAGCGCCAATTACCACGCCCTCCACCAGCGAAAGCACTACACCGATAACGGGAATGGCAGCGATAACCTCGAGCACGACCGAAATAACGCTCGAAAAGACTCCGAGACCAAACGACGTGGAACGCATCAGCGGACGATCCATGCCGTCATCGATCTTAAGCGACAGATCGCGACCCCACTCGATGCCAAAGCCGGAACCGCACACGCTCGCAATGCAAGCTGCCAAAAAGCCGATGGCAGCCGCAATGCCGCCAATAACGGGAATAAACAACACGAGCACCGACACAACGCAAATCAGCGCCGGCAAAAACGCGATTTGGCATACACGCTGAAGCACGCCCGGAGTCTTAGTCATATCTTGGAACGCCTGAGCCACACAGCCCTTTGGCGCATTCGCCACGGGCGGTTGCGGAACAAACTGCTGGGGCTGAGGCTGTCCCTGGGGAGCGGGGCCAGCGGCACCGGCATTAGGAGCACCACACACGCCGCAGAACTTGTCGTTATCGCCCATGGGGGCGCCACACTGCGAGCAGAACATCGAAATCATCCCTTCGTATCTAGAGCGAATTACCTGGATCGCAAACGATGTCTTTGGCAACATTATTGCCTAATGTGGGGACAAATACTCCAAGATGACCGATTTGCAACGTAGGCGGCTTTATTTAATGATTCGAAGGGCGCATCCGCGCTAGCTCGTGCCGCGGAAGCCCTTGCCCACGATCTCGGAGCTGTCGACGATCGTGATAAACGCACCTGGATCGATATCGCGGACATAGCGGCGCAGCTGCACGGCTTCGCGACGGCTCAGCACGCTCATGATCACCGTAACGCACTTGCCCGAGAAGGCGCCATAGCCGCGGCTGATAGTTGCCGTACGGTTAAGATGCTTGACTATAAACTCCTCGACTTTGCGCGGCTCGGAACAAATAACGGTACAGACCTTGCGCAAGTGAATGCTCTCGATGGCTTTGTCGACCACGAGCGTCTTGGCAAACAGGCCGAGCACACAGTACAAGCCAACGCGCGGACCATACAAAAAGGCCGCGATGGCCACGATGCCGATATCAACCAACAGCAGCGCGCGGCCAATCTCGAGCGTCGTGCGGCGCTTGAGGATCATGGCAAGAATGTCCGTGCCGCCCGTCGAGGCGCCAATATCAAAGACAATAGCGCTGCCGAGCGCCGGCAAGATGACGGCAAAGCACAGGTCGAGCCACATATCACCCGTCAGAGAGACATCGGTCGGAATAAAAAGCTCAAACAGCGAAACATAGGCCGAAAGCGCAAACGAGGCGAAGACGCTCCATAGGATTGCCTTGCGCTCCAAAAAGATAAAGCCCAAGACGACGAGAACCGCGTTGATAATCCACATAAAAACGCCGACGGGCAGGGTCGGGAACAGCGTGGACAGAATGACCGACACGCCCGAGGTGCCGCCAAAAGCAAAGTGATTAGGGGTTTTAAACGCAACGATGGCGAAGGCCGTAAGAATCAGGCCCAGATTGAGCTCGGCAAAAAAGCGCGGGAAGCCCGGCTCCTGGCTGCGCTTTTGACCGACACGCTCGCCGCGCTCGATATCGGTGCGATCAACCACGCGCTCCATCGGCACCACGGGAGGACGATGCACCTCCTCGGCAGCACGCGATGCCGCCTCTGCCGCGGCGGCCTCAATCGCCCATGCCTTGCTTTCTGTTTCGTGCTCGTCGGCCATTACGGCAACCCCTCGTTAACAATTTGGAAACAATGCGCCCATTAGGGTAACGCGGAACGCGACGATTGCAACCCCTAGTTAGACGAGCGGTATGCCCACATCGGGGGGCATACAAATAACGGCCGGCCACGCTTTTGCTTGCGCGGTCGGCCGTTTAACGTTTTCGCAGATAAATCCTGCCAAAACAAACCTGTCCCTTTTTGGAAGGTTACTCGTGCTGGCTGGTGCGGTGCTCGTACTCCTCGGGGGTGATGACGTCCTCGATGCGCAGGTTGACGCCCGCCACCTCAAGGCCGGTCATCGCGGCAAGGCGCTCGGTGACACGTGCCTTGACATCGTCGAAGATCGCGGGCGCATAGGCGCCGTACTCGATAATGACGGAGATGTTGACGACCACTCGATTGTCATCGGTGACCTCAACCGTCACGCCCTTGGTCAGATTCTCGGCACCAAACTGCTCCTGCACAAAGTGCATAAGGTTACCCTTCATGCCCAGGACGTGCGGCACCTCGCGGGTGGCCATGGCGACGAT
Source organism: uncultured Collinsella sp. (assembly GCA_937981515.1). GTDB lineage: Bacteria > Actinomycetota > Coriobacteriia > Coriobacteriales > Coriobacteriaceae > Collinsella. The sequence goes on from CALJNY010000077.1 coordinate 5,338, forward strand.
CTTCTCGATCACACCGTTGGAATAGGTCAGCGAGTCCTCGGACTCGTCTGTTTCCTCATCATCCTCGTCCGCGTCATCGGCGGACTCGGCCTCGACGAGCGCCTCATCCTCGAGCGTCACATCCTCGGCTTCGGCGACGGCCGCCTCATTCTCCTCGAGCTCGGTATCGGCCACATCGACCTTCGTATTAAAAGCCATGGTTCCTCCTTATGCCTGCCGCGGATGCGACAGTCGAATACATATTAGCGGCCGCTAAACAGACGGCCGAAGAAGTTGACGATCCCGTTTTCGCCGTCGCGAATTTGGCCGATCACGGCGCCGATCAGCACGAAGAATGCAATGACGAGCGTGTCCCACAGGCCGAGCGTGAGCACCAACACGGCAAGGATAAAGCCAGCGACGGCACCGAGCGTGGTGTTGGGATGACGCACAGCATAGCTCCAGATGGCAGCGCCCGTACCCTTGATGAGACCCATAGCCTCGTCAAAATCCGCGGCTGCCACGTCTTGTAACTCGGTTGCCTCTGCTTTGGAATCAACAGGTTCGCTCGCCGGCGTGGCGCTCTGGTCAATCGTCAGGCGCGGCGTACGAGCGGTCTTATCTTGATTGGTATCACTCACCGGAAACCTCCACGGTCTGGACGGTAGTCTTGGACGGCAAAAAACGGACGCGTGCGGTCGTGCCCGGCGTGCCGAGCATGGTGTCGCAGGCCTCCTCGATACGTTGCTGCATCGCGGCTGCAAGGGAGGCCACGTCCCGGTCGTCAAGCGCGATAGCCTCGACCTTAAAACGGACGTGCGAATCGTCGGAACCTTGGACGCGGGCCTCGACATGCTCGATCATCACGCGGTCGTCGCGCTCTGCAGCAGCCCTGGCGCACGAAGAAAGCGCCGCAAGCGTGACCTCGATATTGCGCTCCCCCGCCGGATGCACGCAGGACGGCTCGCGACGAGCAAACATCAGGCGGAAGAAGCTTACCAGCACGCCGATCGCCACAACTCCGCCGCATGCCGTCACGACAATGCGCGGCATGGGGTCGCGCATCAGCAGCATAAAGCGATACGTATACGGCCCCCAAAACTGGCAGACAAGCGTACCCAGCGCCACGATGGCGGCGGCAAGATACACGATCGCTAGGGCTCGTTTGAGTACGCGCACGTGGCGCTCCCTTCAAATCTCGGCTCTCGAAATGCAAAACAGTTCGCATCATTATAAAAGAGCCGGGTCCGGTGCTCTACGCACGCGGATCCGGCTCATCTATTCCACGAGGCTTGCATGCTCGCTTCATTATGCCCAGATATGCACGGCTTAACCCGTGCGGGCGCTACTCCTCCTCGAGGGCAGCGATGACCTCGTCGGTCATGTCCATGGTGCTGTAAACATCCTGGACGTCGTCGAGCTCCTCAAGACGGTCGATGAGGCGCTGAACCTTCTTGGCGTCGGCACCGGAGACCTCGGTCGGGGTGGTCGGGACCATGGTGGTCTCGGAGCCCTTGACCTGGATGCCCTGCTCCTCGAGTGCCTTGGAAACAGCCATGACGTCGTTGGCAGCGGTCCAGACGATCCACTACTCGCCGGCGTCCTCGTAGTCCTCGCCACCGGCCTCGGCGATGGCCATCATGAACTCATCCTCGTCACCGGCAGCACCGTTGGCGATCATGGTCTCCTTCTTGGCGTTCTCGTCCAGGATCTCCTTGGCGACGACGATCTGGCCCTTACGCTCAAACTGGAAGGCGCCGGAGCCGGAGGTGCCCAGGTTGCCACCAGCGTGGGAGAAGGCGGAACGGACATCAGCGGCGGTGCGGTTGCGGTTGTCGGTCAGGCAGTCGACGTAGACGGCGACACCGGCGGGACCGTAGCCCTCGTACACGATGTTCTCGTAGACGGCGGCATCGGCACCCGAACCAAAAGCCTTGTCGATAGCGGACTTGATCTTGTCCTTAGGCATGGACTGAGCCTTGGCCTTGGCAACGGCAGCGGCGAGGCTGGCGTTGTTCTCGGGCAGCGGGTCACCGCCGAGACGGGCAGCAACGGTGATGTTGCGGCTGAGCTTGGAGAAGAGGGCGGAACGCTTGGCGTCCTGCGCGCCCTTACGATGCTTGGTTGTGGCCCACTTAGAGTGTCCGGACATACGTGTCTCCTATCGGTTTCGACCTAAAGCCCAGCGCAGATGCTCGGGCAATATAAACAAACGTCGTTATGATATACCTACTGGCCTGCGAGATAAACCCCAAAATGAAGGCGTCGTGATGATGGCCCCTTTGGTGCAAAGAAACCTGACCTCAATGCACCAAGTTAGAACCAGAGGAAGTCGCTGCGGGTGACGGTGGCGCCGATGGCGAAGGGCATGCAGGCGATGACTGGATACAGGTAGCGCATGTAAGTCGAGCCGTTGCACGGGCCAATCAGGCACACGGCGAGCACGCCCAACAGCGGCACCCAGATCGCCAGCGCACGCCATGAATGACGACGCAGCAGGTAGACCACCACGGCGATCATGATCCACACATAGGTGGCTGAGCTCATGGTGAGCGAAATAAACGGGATGCGCTGCACCGCTACACGATACAGATTGATCAGGTGGTCGCACCAGCGCACAACCTTGCTATCGACCGGATGGAAGTCGAAGTACTTGAGATTATCGGGACGCGCCATGATCTCGGCACTGCGCGCCGTGCTGTAGACCCAGGCATCGCGCGCGCTCGGATAAAAATAACCATAGTAGTTATTGATAAGCGCCGAAATATAGCACTCGGGATCCTTCTTAAACATCTGGACCCATACCTCAAAATAGGCCTTGATGTCCTCCTGCGAGGCGTACTCGTTAAAGCAGTTCTTGACGGCATCGGACTTGTCGGGGTTGTAGCGGCGGCCCAGATTCTCGTACTTGAGCACCCGATCGATCGCAGCGCGCTCCTCATCGGTTACCAAACCGTCGCAGGGTGCCTCCACGATGGTGCCGTCCTCCTTAACCGTAGGGTTGACGCCCGAGTTGAGGCCGTCGTGCTTTTGGACGAAACGAGCCGTCTGCTGGAACGGAATCGAAAGGATTTCGCGCTTGGAGCCGGGCGTAATGTCGTGCGCCGGCATAAAGACCTTGGTGAAGTACATATTAGAGGCAAGGCAGAGCGCGAGCACCGCGAGAACGCCAACCCAGCGGAAACGCGGGATGGCGCCCGAAGGCGCAGCACCAGTCTGCTTGGCTGCCCGACGAGCCACATGCGCGTCCCATGCGCAAAACGCCGCCGCGATCACGCATGCCGCCAGGGGAAACACCAGGCCGCCGTTACGCAGAAACGTGGAACCCATGGCGCCCAGAGCGAGCAGCAGCCAGTCATGGCGCGCAAAGAGCACGGGCCTCTGTTCGCCCGCACGCTCGGCATTGGCATCGCGACGGGGCAGGCCGCAGGCCACGAGCTTCACGGTCTGCACCAACAGCACCAAAAACGCGTCGGTAAACAGCACATCTTTGGTAAGCAGAGCCGCATAGTTGGAGAACATGGGCATAAACACAAAGAACAGCAAGATCACGCCGCGGACCGGCAGGCTCACGCCCAGCTTGCGCAGCGACGAGATGGAATAGGCCATGCAGGCGGCCGTGATGACAAATTGGGCACAGGTATAGATGGCAAGCCCCGCATTGGCGCTGTTAAAAACCGAAAGCCCCAGCTGCACGCACGAGCCGATGATAGCCGTGTGCACGACCGGA
>CALJNY010000078.1 GCA_937981515.1 uncultured Collinsella sp.
TGCAAAGGGAATGTGAATAGAACCCGTTAGCTTGCTCAGAATTGAGTCTAAGATAAATATCGAAATGAATGAATCGAGGAAAATAACGCATAAATGAGTATCGGACATCCTGTCTTCTACGTTAAAGCGACGCAGATAGCCCCCAAGCAAGTACACAAACACGAGGTTCAAAACATTTTTGCCGCTACCCAAAGGGTGGAAATAAAGAACGCTTGGTAGCAGAACGAAAACCAAGCAGAGCGCTGTTAGAAGTTTTTTGAACTGTCGCTGGGAGGAACGGTCTGCAAACTCATTGAGATACGGCGAAAACAACAAGATTAAAAGATAGCAGGTAAAGAACCAGAATTCATTCGTAGAGAACGGCAACAACGCTTTAATAGGCTGCGAATATCCCCCCCCACCCAGATACAAATAATGTAAGCAAAGAAGCGACTAGGGAATAAAACAGTGCCGATAGTTCCAGTAACAAAATCTTGAAACTCGTTCTTCTAATACCAAAGTAGCCGGAAATTAGAACAAATACGGACACCCCACAATTGAAAATGCTATTTTCAATTTGAATCCAAATGGAGTTAATGCCATATGCATCACTCAACAATGGACCATTCACATGCATGATAACTATGCCAAATATGGCAAGAAGTCTCAGCGCTTCGATACTTGAGTTTCGCGTAGTAGCCATCAATCATCAAAAAACTATTTCATCTAAGACTTAATCTTACTGAGCAGACCTGAAACAAGCACCTTAAGATCTTTCACGTACAAAAGCACAATTAAGAGTAGTAGCATCACCTCAATTGCATACATAAACACTGGATCCGTTACCAGAATCAGGAAGAACGACTGAAGCAATAGAATCGCGTAGGATGCCAGGTCGCGGCTCAAGTGTATGTTTAGGGGAACAATGCTCGACGCCTTATTCAGGCGGGCAAACCAGACGAATCCATATGAAACCATCGTAGAGAAAGCAGCTCCGAGCGGGCCGTAGTATCGAACTAGAACCAAGTTCATTGCTATATTGATCGCTGCGCCCACGATGGTGGTCGAGGCAAGAATCTTTGTTTCCTTAGCAGCGGCAAAAATACCTTCAAAAACACCGCAGAGACAGCTAAATATTACAGAAATGGTAAGTAGCGGCGCATACTGCCAGGCCTGATAGAAGTCATTTGCATACAGAATGCGGGCAATAAATTTATCTCCTACAAGCAATAAAGAACATAGCAGCACCAGGCCGCAATTGTAGATTGAATAAATCCTAGAGTAAAACTCTCCCGAGCTTTCATTTATTTCTTTTACTGCCGATAAGGTCCAAGCTTGGTTGAATATCGACTGAAAAACATTAAGGATCGACGGGATTTTAAAAGCAACTGAATAGATGCCGTTTGCGGCTGCGCCACAAATCCAAGTAACAATATATCGATCTGAAACGTTGTTAATCCACCAAGCAATTTGGTCAAAGATCAATGGCCTACTATATTCAGCCATTTCCTCGCTCAATGCTTTGTTACGGCGTGCCGTTATATACGTCCACAGCTTAAGACGAACAACCAGATATATAGAAACGACTACGAAAGCGGATATATTTGCGATAAAGTAACCAGATACCCCCATGGGGAAGATAAGCAAAAGCGTCACATTGAGAATAATGATTACTGCAGAGCTAATGATACCAGCGATAGCTACATCAAAAATGCGATCGATACCACGTGCAAACGACAGCAGAATATCCGAAAGCAAGCAGAACACGTAATAGAGAACAAAATAAGTCGGATACTCGTTGAACAGAGGGATTAGATTCAACCAACAATTAATCGCTACGACAGCTACTATTACCATGCTAGCCTGTATAAAAGTTCTGATAGCTTCAGAGAAAACCTGGAAACGATCGCCCGTGGCATCCATTGAAAACCTAAGGGCGGCTTGAGAGACCGCGCCCGACAGCAACGGAACCAAGAGAAACGCCGTGGTCGTATAAATGTCGTAAAGGCCATAATCGGCAGTACTGAGGACGCTTGTATACAACGGAACGAGCAAGAAAGAAAGGATCTTGCTCGCAAAGTTGCTCAACGTCATTAAGCCGATATTTTTAAGAAAGTACTTATATTTTTCCATGGCAATTCTTCCTGTTGTTGGGTAGACCCTTGCGCGACTCTCCTGTCGGACTGTTGACTAATGCCATGGCAATAAATCCAATCATGCCAGCTGAGGAAGAAAGAATGGCCGACCCAATAGCATGAATAATGTATGCGAGCAGCGCGGAATACAAAAAGGCCTTCGATTCAGCTTGTACGCCGCGATTATTTTTAAAAGATAAGAAAATGCGCACGAACAGTCCGACGAAAAGAGCGAATCCAATCCATCCGAATTGACCAAGAGCCATTGGCCAGAATGTGTCGCTTAAAAATGAACCATCTTCGGGATTTAAGCCAAATAGACGGGAAAACCCAAATTGAAAATAGAGCGGCGAATAGGAACGGGCTGCTTGATCGGAACCAAAGGTAGCAAAACCCGTACCGAACGGAAAATGCTGACTGGCAAGTTCAGCTCCGTGCAAAAAGAATAAATACCTCGGCGCGTTAACGTTCATTAAGTAGGTTTGAATTTGATATGAGCCCACAGCAATAATTCCGAAAAAAAGGAGCGCGATTACAAATATATTTAACCTTTCGTACCTATAAAAATAGAAAAGAAGAATCAGAAACATTAGCCCAAACAACAATGGAGAGCTTTTTGTAGCAAGCATTAAACTAATTGAAGCCAGAACGTAATAGCGCTGCCGGTTTTTCGCCTCGGAAGTAATCAACGTTGCAATTGCTAATAGAGACACTGCAAGAAATTGAAAGCTGAACGGGAAAATAAAACTAAAGCCCTGCAGACCATATCTTTCGGATTCGGTCATGCCGATATTCACAAACTGAGAGATTAATGAGCAAATGAACGCCATTACTATATATATCTTTGAAGCTGGCACCAGCATATTGGAAAAACTGAGGGCCGTTTTACCTCGAAAATAGTATTTCGCAGCAAAATAAACCCAAAGAATCTTGGTCTCTGCGATTAAATCGATAGCAACAGAAGAAATGGATCGGCTGATACCCGATGTAACATTGGAACAAAGTCCAAGGAAAACAACAAGAACCAAAATAAATAAGCTAACGCTGTCATAGCGAGAAAGCTCGTCTGACACCGCAAGATATAAAAGGTAAGCTATTGCGCCAAGTGATAGGAACTCATCGAAATAGCTCCTTCCGCCCGCAAGCTCCAAAAATATAAGAGTTCCAATAATCAAGATGGCAAACAGCGACTTTAAGCTTCGCTGAACATTAAGTTTATTTGCATAGCCAAATTGATTGGTTTGCGACGATACATTGTTCATCATTCTTAATAAATCTCCTCCAGATGGGCCACAGTGCTGTTCGAATCCCATTCGGGCAATTTATATGTCAGCTTATGTATTGGAGTAAGCGCCTTTATTTGCTCAACCCTTTGAACATTAAAGGGTTTTTGGAGTTCAATCATTAGAAGATGATTATCAATTTGGTTGTAATAAGGAACTTCATTCCACAACTGCTCATTCGCATCGGTTACGATTCTAAATAGCATATGAAGTAGAAAATAATTCTTTAAGTAATTGAATTTTTTCCAATATGCAAAAATCAAATCACGAGTTTGAATTAGCAATTTAAATTGAGGCTGCGCTGAGTATATAAACCAACTGGCCATGTTAATCATTTCTTCGTCCATCCATCCATTGTGAAAAACGAAGAAGCCTGATTCCAGAACATAATCGGGTATGGCACCGGTAAGCATGGTCGTTGCATCCAGCCAAAGCCCACCATGCTCAATGAGAAGTTGGAGGCGTAGTATATCGGAAAAATGAGTGTTGCTAATCACTCCACTTTTCCATTTATCAACTATGAAGTCTGGCAGCGTGGCATATTCCGAGAAGTTCTCCGCAGTGATCAGAACAATGTCCCAGTCCTGCAGCCATTTATTAATTGATGCATAGCACTGTTTGACAACCACAGGTGCTGCATCAATGCCTTGAAGCCAGCATACCCATGCAGTTCGAGAAGAAGTACATACAGTTTTAGCAGCCGCAGACTTAGTTATCTCAACTTTTGCAAGATATTCCCTATAAAAGGGTCCCATCTTCTTGTTGACCCATTTATACGCCTTATACATGCTGTTAAGGCCAACGAGATACTTATCGCCGAACCCGCAAGCCATTAATCCCACAGATGCGGCATCGGTAAACAGAGTTCTCGAAGCAATGCTATTGCTCAAGCGTTTAGCCAGCCTATTCATACTTACCTTTCATTTGTTTAAGAGCTTTAACGGGCTCAAAGACAAACAACATCCACCAGTGCGATAGAGAGATTTGGTAGATGGCGATTGGAGCCGCGATGCTAATAGTGAATCCGACGACCATATTTATACAAAGCGAGTCGATTCCAAGCTTAAGTAGAATTGATCTAATTCCCGCAGCGCAAATCGTGTGCAGAACATAGACCGGCATAAAGAAGCGGCCCATTTTTGATAAATAGGGGGCATATTTTTGCAGTCCCTTAGCGCCAATCGCCATCGTAATGATGGAATAGACAAATAACGTTGCAAGTAAGAACTGCAAACCATGATTGGAATTTTCCGCACCGTAATTATTGAATGAAATAATAAGGGCTGCAATCATAGCGATCACCGCAACAGTGCGGTTTAAAACCCTTCCGCGAATGTCGCCGTCAGATAGAAGCATTCCAAATACAAACCACACGCCACAAGCGGCGATTTTCTGGACTAGATCCGGGAAACTCCAGCACATAGGGCAAAAAACGTAGATCAGCTTTATTGCAAAAGCAGCAATGAATAGCTTTAAAGTGTTTTTGATGTTGCCAAGCCTGGGAATTATGCAAAATAAGAGAAACAGCGTGTATAGGTACCAGTAAGGCGCAATCGGCTCGAACAACAATGTGCGCACAAAAGGCGTAGCCTGATTATTAACCTCACTTGAGAACACATTTTTGAGAAGCAAGGTTAAGGTTGAAAAGACAACATACGGCACACCCAGAGAAAGCGCTTTGTTCTTAAGGGATCGAAGGTGCCCTTCCAGCGTCGAACCACCTTTATTGAACTGATATAAAAAACCGCTGCAGACAAAAAATAGTGGTACATGGAAGGTATAAATGGTCTGTATGGGAAGTTGATACCAAGGATTGTCCTCATTAAGTAAGCCAGAAGAGGCCATCGACATGTATAGATGCCCAAATACAACTAAGAGGCATGCGAACAACTTGACCGCATCAACCCATGCAACTCGAGAACCTTTTAGAGGCTTATTAAGAGATTCGTTGACAGTGCTTTTGTTATGCATCTTCGCAGTTAACCATTTCTTCGACAGTGCACGGCTCTCTCAGCCCTTTTGCAAGAAACGGGGCAGAAAACTCCTCAAGCTTTTTCTTTGAATCCGCATAGCTGCCAATTACTTTTGCTGGCACTCCGCCAACAACACTCCCCGATGGAACGTCTTTTGTTACTACAGCACCAGCTGCAATAATGCAGTTATCCCCTATCGTTACACCATAATTGATGATCGCATCGGCTCCAACATAGACATTGCTTCCGATTTCCACGCGCCCGTATCGGCACAAAAAGCGGTCAGATTGTTCCTCATGATTGAATACAGTGTTAAGGGCGGAGTGCGTAACAATTCGCACGCCGGCAGAAATGGCCACATTATCGTGGAACGTGACCAAAAACGGCTCAGCGGGGAGCAAGTTTGACTGGTAATAACAATTTTCGCCAACCGAGGCAAAATAATTATGGCGCTTCATAAAGGCCATTTTCTTCCAGCCATCACGAATTGTGATGAGTCGTAGCTGCCGCCAATAGCGCCTAAAGGTATCGAAAGTCTTATAAAGAGGCATTATTCTCCCTGCGATTTATATCCAAGCATTCCCTTGACGTTGAATAGGATTCTTTCAGGCGTGATCTTGTGCCGGTTGAACCACAGCACCTTTGCGTAGTACTTGATTTTGCTCCTCTTGCTCTTCTGCCTAATAAGGTCTTCCGTAATCTCATACGGACGATCGGTTGTAACATCGGGATAGATCAAATACTGCTTGGTGGGATCGTACTCGCGAATCCTAAAGCTGGTTGGCCGACACCAGTAATGAAGATACATATATTCCTGCGTCTCGATATTTCCCCAATAGAGGTAATAACGAGTTATTCGGCCGTTTTTCCAAGTGAATATCTGCGACTCATTCTTCTCTCTATCGGCCTCTTCTTGCCAATCGAGATAAAAGCCGTAGTCATACTTAAGAAGGTTTGCAAAATCGATCCCCTTATATACAGGAATAGAAAGCCCCTCATAGATTGCGTCCATTCCAGGCTCGTCGAACGCGTAACTCTTGTCATTTCCAAGGGCCTCGTGGTAGTCGAGAGCACCATCAATATGGGTTCTATAACGAGAACATACCTCGGGAGAGTTTTTGAACAACATCGAGTGGCCGTTAAAGCCGATCTTCTCGTACTTGGACAAGATTTCGTCCGTGTAGAACTTTCTAATATCGCCCCATACGAGATCGATATCGCAGTCGCCCCAGAAGTCATAGCCCTTTAGCTCTTCGGCAAATATCTCGCCATAAGCAGGCTTAAAATCGCAAAGCTTATAGGGACGATCCAAAGAGATGGGAAAGTCATAAATCTGCTGGGCCCGTTCGCGCATTTTATCAAACGACCAATACGTCACTTTCACATTTGGCGGATAGTCGTATTCCGCGTGATCGTCGGTAAAAATGAGCCAGTCAATCGAAGGATTGCAGCCACAGCTCATAAGCCAAAACTGAAACCCTTTGGGAAACTTTCCAAAATAAGGAACAACATATGCAATGGAGTACATGCTTCTACCGTTCATTTCTATACCAAATCCAAGAAACTCTCAGCCTTACGAATAGTCGAAAGTGATTCACGGTACTTTCGACAGGCATTCCTATACTCACCCTGCCTTTGAACAATTAAATGAAGGTCGTCCTCAGACCAGCCGGTCTTCGCAATGCCTAAGCCATTCGATTTGATATAGGAAGAGTTGTAGGGGACTTCGCTCGTAAGCACTGGAACGCCACAAGCAATCGACTCCACAATGGAAACCATGTTGTTATCCTTCACAGTGTTCACAAGCATAGCCAAAGATTCGCTTAACAACGGCATCAATTCAGCATGTGTAAGTCGACCTGTAAAGGTAACTTTTTCACCTATCCCCAAGTCAACTGATAGAGATTCGAGCTGGCTTCTTAATTCCCCGTCACCAACAATAAAGAGACGAGCTTCCTCATCGTATTTGGATAAATACTGAGAAAAATTGAGAAGGATACCGTCAATCTGTTTTCTTGGAATCAGCTAAGAGCAAACGATAAATTGGTTTCGTAATTGAGACGAAATCCTGAATTTATCGAGATTAACACCGTGCTCAATGATCCTATCATCAACATTGTGCATAAACGAGCGAATGAAATCACGCGCTTCAACAGAACGCGCAACGACCTTAGCGTCTTTCATAAAAAGGCGGACCACCACGTTATACCAAAGCTTAGAGGGAATCTGATGAAATATCGAGTTGTGCTTTGCAAGCTCATGCCACACAACAAGCTTATCTCTGAACACTCTATAGGCGACCAAAGTATTCAGCGAGAAGACCTCGCTGGAAATCACCAAATCATAGGCATCAATATTAGCCTTTAAGTAACGACGCAGCCCCTTAAGGAAGGGAAGACAATTAGGCTTAAATAGACTTGGGAAATAGTTGTCGAACCAAACGACGCTAAAAGAATATTTCTCCGGATTCGTAGGCTTAAACAGACTTGAAGCAGCAAGAGAAACGTTGCATCCCGCTTTAACGAACGCTTCGCACAAATCGCAAATCATGCAATCTTTAATGGATGAAACCTTCTTTATTTCAGAGGATTCACTTGTATATAGAATCGGATTAATTACCAAAACGTTCAATTCATGCCCTTTGAATAAAGAGTCCTTTAATGCAAAGCAAGTCTTTTTAGATAACTTCGTTGAAGCCATAAATAGATTCTTGCAATAACCGCCGCGCCTATAAGAACCATGAAAAGTATGAGAAGAAAAGAGACCGCGGATCGATCAAGCAGTTTGGGACCCAATACCCTCTCAATTAAACGAAAGACCGCCATATGAGAAAGATAGATTTCCAAACTGATAACCGATACTGCGGCGACAAGCCTGTTATTTAGTAGGCATTTTTTATGAGAATACAGGACCGCGGCGCATAGAAAGGCACAGCAAATAATTAGTAAAGAGAGGGTCGTAACATGAGAAAAGCTCATAGCGAGATAGGCGATGACGCCAAAAACCAATACGCACAGGGGAGGGACTTTGCAATTTTTGGATAAGTGATCCCTGTAAAGAAATATCAAACCGCCAAGTAAAAAGAATACCGAGCAATACAGGATATTCGTTCTGTAGTCATAGCCCGCCACAACGTGTGCGTCGTTGAAGAAATACGCGCTACAGAGATAGTTGTAAACCATTGCGATAGCAAACGAAATCCAAGCACGTTTTTTATTGGCGAGAAGAAAACAGTAGAACGGAAATAGAAGATAGAAGACGAAAACGAGTCCGAGGAACCAGCCGACGCCGACAACCGACATCGTCGGATTGGGTAGCAGCCCAAAACAGAGCGTCAAATTTGCAAACACTTCAAATATCGAATGAAGAGACGGACTGATCACGAAATCAATCAAGCAAAGAAACGCAAAAAACGGTAACGTTTTTGAAAACCGACGTTTATAGAAGTCTACAATCGAAACATTGCCGGAGAGCATTCGGTCGTAGTAACCGCAACACATGGAAAAGCCGCTAACCGCCATAAAGAGATAAACAAACTCCCCCATAGAGCCAACAACTCTATTAACAGGGTCAGGCAGAATAAAGCCACCGTTTGTCATCACATGCATTGAAACAATGCCGACAGCTGCGAAGGCACGCAGACCATCGATTGCGTCATAGCGTTTAACGTCA
>CALJNY010000079.1 GCA_937981515.1 uncultured Collinsella sp.
ACAGGCCGATCTCGGGGTAACCCTCGCGATGAGCGACGCGAGCCATGGCCAGGTACATACCGACCTCGGAGCACTCGCCCTCAAAGTTGGCGCGCAGGTCGGCAACGATGTCCTCGGAGACGCCCTCCATCTTGGCGACGCCCACGACGTGCTCGGCAGCCCACTCGAGCTGGCCCTCCTCCTGCTTCAGGAAACGAGAACCGGGAACGCCGCACTGGGGGCACTTGAAGTCCTCGGGCAGCTGGTCGCCGTCGAACTCTTCCACATAACCGCAAACGGGGCAAACAAACTTCATGATTCGATCCTTTCGATCGATGGCGATTGTGCGCTCGTCCGGTCCCGTAAGGGCCCTCTCCGGACGTGCGTCTTGACGAGTTCTATTATCCATAAATGCAACCAAATGTGAAGCCTATTAGGAATGATTTTTAATAAAACAATTTTGAGATATGAAGATGTTGATTGATTAACGATTGGCAAGCCGTCTTTGACCGCCGCTGAGTACAATCGGTCGAGCAAATGTTGACCTATCAACAAATATAGGAGTTTCCTTTATGCATCTAGCCCGTCGTGCCTGGTGCCGAACATATCAGACGGTTTTTCGCATTGCATTGCCGATCCTGCCCTATACCGAGCCGCGCATTTTGGAGCATGCCGAGGATGTGCCCACGGTGCTTCAAAAGCGCTCAATCCAGAAGGTCCTTATCGTGACAGACCCTGGTATTGCACGTTTGGGGCTCACGGCATCACTCGAGCGTGCGCTTACGGCTCAGGGGATTGGCGTTACGGTCTATGCCGAAACGCGTGCGAACCCCACGGTCTTAAACGTGGAGGAAGCGGCGGCGCTGTATCGCGAGAACGACTGTCGGGCCATTATCGGCTTTGGTGGTGGTTCGGCCATGGACTGTGCCAAGGGCGTGGGCGCACGCATCGCGCAGCCAAACAAGCCCATCAACAAGATGCGCGGCCTGTTGCGCGTTCATCGTCTCCTGCCGCTGCTCATCGTCGTTCCCACCACGGCAGGCACGGGAAGCGAAGTCACGCTCGCGGCGGTAATTACCGATGACGAGACGCACTACAAGTACCCCATTAACGACTTTGTGCTTATCCCGCGCTTTGCGGTGCACGACCCTGAATTTACGCGCGGCCTGCCCGTCTCCATTACGGGGCAGACGGGCATGGACGCCCTGACGCATGCTGTCGAGGCCTTTATCGGCCGTAGCACCACGCCCTACACGCGCAAGATGGCGCGTCAGGCGGTCCAGCTCATCCGCGACAATTTGCTCGAGGCCCATGAGCATGGTGACGACATACGTGCGCGTCGCAATATGCTTTCGGCGGCGTATAAGGCGGGCGTTGCCTTTACGCGCTCCTATGTTGGATACGTTCATGCCATCGCACACAGCCTGGGCGGGCGTTACGGGATTCCGCACGGCTTGGCCAACGCGATTATCCTGCCGCACATGCTTCGCGCTTATGGTGACGCCGCCGCCCCCAAGCTTGCCGATCTTGCTCGCATGGCGGGCATTGCGCCGGCTACCGCGCAGGACAGTCTTGCGGCCGAGGCCTTTATCGATTGGGTCGACCGCATGAACGAGGCCCTGGGAATCCCCAAATATGTCTCGGGTATTCGCCGCTCCGATATTCCGCAAATGGCGGCCCATGCCGATGCCGAGGCCAATCCCCTGTATCCCGTTCCTCTTTTAATGGACCGCCTGGAGCTCGAGCATATGTACGAAGTTGTTGCAGGTGGTATGTTTGAGGACGAGAACTAGGAGGGTCCATGAACACCGAGGAAATTGCGCGCATCGTCGGCGATCAGCGCACTTACTTTAAGACGTATGCCACGTTTGATGTCGATGCTCGCCGCCGCGCCCTCGTGCGCCTGCGCGAGGCGGTGCGGGCACACGAGACCGATATCGCCCATGCGCTCAAGACCGATTTGGGTAAGTCACATGACGAGGCGTATATGTGCGAGACCGGCACGTCGCTTTCCGAGATTCGGCATCAGATTGCGCATATGGCCCGATGGAGCCGCCCGCGCCTGCGCCCCTGCGACCTCGCCAATGCCATTAGTGTGTGCAAAACGCAAGCCGTGCCCTATGGCGTCACGCTCATTATGGCTCCGTGGAACTACCCGTTTTTGCTAACACTCGAGCCGCTCGCCGGCGCCCTTGCCGCGGGTAACACCGTGGTCATCAAGCCGAGTGCCTATGCGCCGGCTTCGAGCGCGGTGCTCAGGCAGATTTGCGAGGAAGCATTTGATCCGCGCCTGGTAACGGTCGTCGAAGGCGGGCGTGCCGAGAACGAGGCGCTGCTCGATGAATGCTGGGACAAAATCTTCTTTACCGGAAGCGTTCCGGTCGGCAAGCTCGTCATGGAGCGCGCAAGTAAAAACCTTACGCCCGTGACGCTTGAGCTGGGCGGAAAGAGTCCCTGCATCGTGGATGCGACGGCAAACTTGAAGGTCGCGGCACGGCGTATCGCCTTTGGTAAATGGCTCAACGTGGGGCAGACCTGCGTGGCGCCCGACTACCTGCTGGTCGACGCGCGCGTGCACGATGAACTGTTGGGCCTCATCAAGGAGGAGGTCCGTCGCATGTTTGGCGAGCACCCGCTCGACAACGAGGACTACGGTCATATTGTCAACGCCAAGCATTTCGCGCGCGTACGCGGGCTGATTGACCCCGATAAGGTTGTGCTGGGAGGCACGGCGCGCGAGTCGTCGCTCAAGATTGAGCCGACGATTCTAGACGGTGTGTCCCCCGATGACGCCGTGATGCAGGAGGAGATTTTCGGTCCCATCTTACCGGTGCTAACGTTTGAGAACCTGGATGAGGTCGAGGCGTTTATTACTGATCGTCCGACGCCGCTGGCCCTGTATATCTTTAGTCAGGATCGCGCGGTTCAGCAGCGCTTTGTGCGCTACGTGCCCTTTGGCGGCGGGTGCGTTAACGACACCATCATGCACTTGGCTACGAGCCATATGGGCTTTGGCGGCATGGGTGCGAGCGGTATGGGGCAGTACCATGGCCGCGAGAGCTTCGATACGTTTAGCCACAAGAAGAGCATCGTGAACAAGGCAACCTGGCTGGACGTGCCGTTTCGGTATGCGCCCTACGCAAGCTGGAAGCACAAATTCGTGCGCATGTTTGTGCATTAGGAAATGACAGGTAATACGAACAAGTGTTCCTATTGCCTGTCATTTACGTTAGACTACTGCTATGGGGTGCGGATGGGCCAACTCCCTTTAGAAGGGAATTGGTATGAACGTAAGCGATGTTATTTCGTTACTGGCGTTGTTAATCGCGGCTATCGAACTCGGCCTGTTTATCGGCCGAATGAAATAGCCGCCCCCGCGTAAGCGAAGACGGCCACTTCTCACGATGAAAACGTGTATCGGAGTTGGCAAGACCCGCTGCAACGGGTGCCATCCGTACTCCTATCTTATCTGCAAGCGCTCTGTCTCGCAAGCGTTGCGAGACAGAGCGCTTGAAAGACGCAGGCAGGATGAATTTGTGTCCGCGCGAGTTCGTAGACTTCTCTGTAAGGTTAAACGCCGGGTATTCCGGCTGTTAGAGGAGTTGCCACGTACGAGCCTTCACGTGTTCTTTTGTCGTTTCATATTGCAGGATTTCAATATGCCGACGGCGCTTTGGTCCTAGGCGATCTTAAAGCGGGCGATAAACTGACGCTGTGCGCCGAGCGCGATAATCCCCATGATCCCGAGGCGGTTGCGATCTACTATGGCAAGACCAAACTTGGCTATGTTCCGGGAAACGAGGTCGGCCCGCTGCCCTTGATGGTGTATTACGGCCATGAGGACGTATTTGAGGCCCGCGTGCAGCAGGTCGCTCCCGAGCGCAGCCCGTGGCATCAGGTGCGCGTTGGCCTCTACGTGGTGGATGCCCGCTAGTCGGCAATGGAGGCGGCCATGTTTGATGACGACGACCAGTTCGATCTGACAGACGATCCGTTTGAGTGGGATCTGCTACTCGACGACGATGAGTTGGAGCAGGATCGTAAGAAACGGCAGGACAAGAAAACTCAGAGTGACGCTTCGAAAAAGCAAGACAAACGCCGCCGCGGACTGTTCGGCGGGCTCTTTGGATAACCGCCGCATCGCTGCGTCTGTATACTTAGCACGTGTTAGACGCGTTGCGAAATGAGGACACAGACGATGATGTGGTTTACCGCCGACTTGCACCTGGGCGATACGAATATCTTGCACGACATGGACCGGCCGTTTGGCTCGGTCGAGAAGATGAACCGCAAGGTCATCGATGCCATCAATGAGTGCGTGGCTGCGGATGACCGTCTCTACATCCTGGGAGACTTTACCTATCGTTTGCCCTTGGCGGAGGCGGTGCGCCTGCGCGAGCGTATCGAATGCAAGAATGTGACGCTCATCCGCGGTAACCATGACGGCGACTGGGAAGATTCCGACGTACCGCAGATTTGGGAAGACGTGCGCGATTACCTGGAGATTGCTCCCGGCTATGCCAAGGGCCATCGTTTGGTTATGAGCCACTACCCCATGCTCAGCTGGAATGGCAAGGCGCGCGGCGCCATCATGCTGCACGGGCATATTCACAGCAGGGGAGACCGCACCAACGCGCGCAACCGCGATCGCGAGCGCCCTATCTTTCGCTACGATGTCGGTCTCGATGCCAACGAGTACAGGCCCGTAAGCCGCGATCAAATCCTCGACTTTTTTGGACTGTAATTCTCGAACCACCACAAAGGGGACAGGCACCTTTGTGGCGGTTCTGGCGCCGTTGCCATTATGGCGGCGGCGCCTTTTTTGTCCGTGCGGCGCGGTAGAGTGTAGGCGGTTGAAATTTGCGTCCATCGAGGAGCTGCTATGAATGAGATCAAGTGCCCGCATTGTGGCGAAGTGTTTAAGGTCGATGCGTCCGGCTATGCGGATATCGTCAAGCAGGTGCGCGATGCTGAGTTTTCGCGCGACCTGGATGAGCGCGTGAAGGCAGTCCAGCGCGAGGGCGAGCAGGCGCTGGAACTTGAGCGCTCTCGTTCGACGGCTGCCTTGCAAAAGGCAGAGTCTCAGCGCAATGCTCAGCTTGTCGAGCAGAAGAATGCTGCAGCTCAGCAGCTGGCACAAGAGGTTGCCAAGCGCGATGCCGAGCTTGCCGAGCTGCGCGCCAAGCTCGAGGGCGCTGCCACGGAGCGCGAGAGCGCAAGCCAGCGCGCGGCGGTTGAGGCCCGTGCGGATGCGCAGAAGGAAAACGCAGAGCTCCAGCGTGAGATTGACAACCTGCGCGCGCAGCTGGGACGCAAGGATGACGAAGCCAAACTTGCCGAGGCGGCGGCGCGCAATGCTGCTCAAAACGATCTGTCCGCCCGCGACGCTCAGATTGCTGAGCTACAGGCAAAGCTCTCCGCTGCGGACAAGGCCCAGGAGATGGCGCTTGCCGCTGCCGCGGCAGAGTCGCAGCGTGAGCTCGATGCCGCTCGCAGCGAGGCCGAGCGCGCGCTTGCTGACTATCGCGCGAAGGTACAAGAGAAGTTTTCCGCCGCAAAGGCTCAGTCCGAGCAAGAGACCGAGGGTCTGCGTGCCCAGCTGCGCGAGCAGGAGCTGACGGCCAAAATGAACCTATCGGAAGCGGTCGCCGCGGCGGAGCGAGAGCGCGATGAGGCACGTGCCAAGCTGACGAGTGAGCTGGCGGTGCGCGATTCGCGTGAGGAACAGGCCAAGGCAGCCCACGAGCTTGAGCTCGCGCAGGCCAAGCGCGTGAGCGACGAGTTGATCCGCTACAAGGACGAAGAGATTGAGCGCCTTAAGGAAATGAAGATCCGCCTGTCCACCAAGATGGTGGGCGAGTCGCTCGAGCAGCACTGCGAGACCGAGTTTAACCGCCTACGCATGACGGCGTTTCCTAACGCGTACTTTGAGAAAGATAACGATGCGTCCGAGGGCACCAAGGGCGACTTTATCTTCCGCGAGTGCGACGCGAGCGGCAACGAGGTCATTTCGATTATGTTCGAGATGAAAAACGAGAACGACGAGACTGCGACCAAGCACAAGAACGAGGACTTCTTTAAGAAGCTCGACCACGATCGTCGCCAGAAGGGCTGTGAGTATGCAGTGCTCTGCACGCTGCTCGAGCCCGAGAGCGAGCTTTACAATGCCGGCATCGTGGACGTGAGCTATCGCTACGAGAAGATGTACGTGATCCGTCCGCAGTTCTTTATTCCCATGATCACGCTGCTGCGCAACGCCGCCATGGGTTCGCTGCGTTATAAGCAGGAGCTGGCGGAGTACAAACAGCAGAATATCGACGTCACGAACTTCGAAGCCAAGATGGAAAAGTTCAAGAATGATTTCGGTCGCAACTACGAGATCGCGAGCCGCAAGTTCCAAACGGCGATCGATGAGATTGACAAGACGATTAGCCATCTGCAGAAAACCAAGGAGGCGTTGCTGTCCTCCGAGAACAATCTGCGCCTAGCCAACAAGAAAGCCGACGATCTTACCATTCGCAAGCTCACGTGGGGCAACAAGACCATGAAGGCGGCGTTTGACGAGGCGCGCGGGGCTGCGACGGAGACAAACGATGAGCCAGCCGAGGCGGATTCGTATGAGGTCGAGGATGCCGAGTAGGGCATAGCGTATAGTGCAAAAGTGGGGCCGCTGGCGATGTTGCCAGCGGCCCCCACTTCATTTCGTTCCAGTATGTGCGGCTAGTCCTCGAGCAGGACCTCGATAAAGCCGACGCGGTAGTTTTTGAAGATGACCTCGCCGCCGTCTTGTGTGGCATCCAGGTCGACATCGCCCATGATGCCAAAGTCGTGGTCGCCATCCTCGTCGGCAAAAATCTGGTGCACGTGCCACACGTGATCGGTCTTCTCGTCGCTCTCGTCGATGGAAAACATCGCGGCGCTGCGGGCGTCTCCGTCGGTGAGGATTTCCTCGTGCTGCTCATGGTAGGCATCGAGCGCCTTTTGCCAGCGGACCTCGCTCATGCCCCAGTCCTCGTCGAGCTCGCCCAGATCGCGAGCGTGCTCGCGGGCGGCAAGGGTCACGCGGCGGAAGAGCGCGTTGCGCACCAACAGTGTGCAGCCGCGACGGTCCGCAACGACCTCGTCGATGCCCTGCGGCGGTGCGGCGTCGAGTGCAGTGGGGTTGCCGGCGTTCTCCCACTCGTCCACCAGGCTCGAGTCGACCGAGCGCACCACAAAGCCGAGCCACGAAATGATGTCACGCAAGCGCTCATCGCGCTTCTCAATGGGAACGGTGCGATCGAGAGAACGGTAGGCCTCGGCTAGGTAGCGCAGCAGAATGCCCTCGGAGCGGGCGATGCCGAGCTTTTGGATATAGCCCTTAAAGTCGCTCGCGCTCTCCAACATGTCGCGCAGGACGCTCTTGGGAGAGAGCTGGTAGTCGTTTGCCCAGGGTACTTCCTGGCAGTACTTGTCGAAGGCGGCATCGAGCAGGTCCTCGAGCGGCTTTTCGTAGGTGACATCCTGGATGCGCTCCAGGCGTTCCTCATATTCGACGCCGTCAGCCTTCATCTCGGCCATAGCGCGATCGCGCGCGGCGCGCTCCTGCGCGCGCAGCACCTGCTTGGGATCCTCGAGCGTTGCCTCGACCATTGAGATCAGATCCATGGTATAGGTCTCACTCTCGGGGTCGAGCAGCTCCAGCGCGGCAAGCAAGAACGGCGAGAGCGGCTGGTCGAGCGCAAAGTCCTCGGGCAGATCGACCGTCAGTGCATAGTCGATGTCTGGCGCGGCGTCAGTCGGGGCGTCGGGCGCGGGCGGCACCTCGGTGCGAACGACGACGCCGGAATCGATGAGCGTGGCGAAGATTTCGTCGGCGCGAATCTCGAGCTTGGCCTTTTCCTCGGGGGTCTGCAGGCTTGTCTCGATGAGGTCGTGTACGCGGGCTCGGGCATCGCCACCCTGCTCGACCACGCTAATCACCATGGAGTGCGTGATGCGCAGGCGCGGCTTGAGCGTCTCGGGCTGCGTCTCGATCAGACGCTCAAAGGTCTGCTTGTTCCAGGTGACAAAGCCCTCGGGGGCCTTTTTCTTTTTAATTTTACGGAGCTTCTTGGGGTCGTCGCCCGCCTTGGCCATGAGCTTTGCGTTCTCAATCTCGTGCTCCGGGGCCTCGGCGATCACCATGCCCTCGGTGTCAAAGCCCGAGCGCCCGGCGCGACCAGCGATCTGATGGAACTCACGGGCGCGCAGGCGACGCATCTTGTAGCCATCGAACTTGGTGAGCGCGGTGAGCACCACGGTGTGGATGGGTACGTTGATGCCGACGCCGAGTGTGTCGGTGCCGCAAATGACGGGCAGTAGGCCCTGCTGCGCCAGGCGCTCGACCAGGAGGCGATAGCGCGGCAGCATACCGGCGTGGTGCACACCGACGCCACATCCGAGCAGACGTTTGAGGATCTTGCCAAAGGCCGTCGAGAAGCTCGTGCCTTTGGCGGCTTCCTTAATAGCCTCGCGCTGCTCCTTGCTGGCAATGCCAAAGTTGGCGAGGGATTGCGCCGTCGCAAGGGCAGCGTCTTGGCTAAAGTGCACGATATAGAGCGGGGCCTCGCCGCGACGCATCGCGAGCTCGACCGTGCCCTCGAGCGAGGTCGTCACGTAGTCGTAGCTCAGCGGCACAGGGCGTGGGGCATCGATGACCAAGTCGCAGGTAGCGCCGGTGTGTTCCTCGAGTGAGGCGGCGATCGCGGTGACATCGCCGAGCGTGGCGCTCATGAGCATAAACTGCGTGTGAGGCAGGGTGAGCAGCGGCACCTGCCAGGCCCAACCGCGATCGGGGTCGGCAAAGTAGTGGAACTCGTCCATGGCCACGCAGCCCACGTCGGCGCCCTCGCCCTCGCGCAGTGCGTCGTTGGCAAGGATTTCGGCCGTGCAGCAGATGACGGGCGCCTTGGTGTTGATATGCGTATCGCCGGTGATCATGCCGACGTTATCGCGGCCGAGCACCTGTACCAGATCGAAGAACTTTTCGCTGACCAGAGCCTTGATAGGAGCCGTGTAGTAGCAGCGCTTGCCCTGCGCCATGCCCATAAAGAGCATGCCCAGCGCG
>CALJNY010000080.1 GCA_937981515.1 uncultured Collinsella sp.
GCCTCCGACAACGACGCCGACCTCATGACCAACGGCGAGCAGCTCCTTGACCTGCTTGGCAAGATGATCGGTAACCTTGGGGTCGATGCCGTAGTTGCCATCGCCCATCAGCGCTTCACCGGAGAGCTTCAGAAGCACGCGTTTATATCGGATGTCGGACAAAGCGATCCTCCTTTAATTAGACTCATAACATAATATCAAAGGCTTAACGGGGAGCCATGAAAAAGCAGGCTGTGAGTAAAACCCACAGCCTGCTCATTACCAGCTACAAGAGCTTATTTACTCGCCACGGACCAGACGGTCAAAGGCAACGACGGTAATGGTGTCGCCGAGCTCCTTGGAGACCTGCTCAGCGTACTTCTTGATGGTGAGGGAGCTGTCCTTGATGAACTCCTGCTCGGTGAGCACGGACTGCTTGTAGAACTTCTCCAGACGGCCAACAGCCATCTTCTCCTGGATAGCCTCGGGCTTGCCGGACTCGGCAGCCTGAGCCATGTAGATCTGCTTCTCGTGCTCGACGGTCTCAGCCGGAACCTGATCGCGGGTAGCGCAAATCGGGGCGACGGCGGCAACCTGAAGGGCAACGTCGTGAGCAAAGGTCTTGAAGGACTCAGCCTGAGCGGTCTCGGCCTTCTCGAAAGCAAACTCGACGAGAACGCCGATCTTACCACCCATGTGGATGTAAGAAGCGAGAGCGCCGTTCTCGGCCTTGCGGGCGGCGAAACGGGAGATCTTCAT
Source organism: uncultured Collinsella sp. (assembly GCA_937981515.1). GTDB lineage: Bacteria > Actinomycetota > Coriobacteriia > Coriobacteriales > Coriobacteriaceae > Collinsella. The sequence goes on from CALJNY010000080.1 coordinate 739, forward strand.
GTTCTCGCCCATGATGAGAATCATCTCGGTGAGCTCGGAGGAAACGGTCTCCTCGCCCATCGGCTTCTCGAGCAGAGCGTCGACGTCAGCCGGCTCGGTGGTAGCGACAACCTCAGCGACCTTGGAAGCAACGCCGGTGAACTTAGCGTTGGAGCCAACGAAGTCGGTCTCGCAGGAGAGCTCGAGCAGAGCGCCGGTCTTGCCGTCCTCGGAGACAAACGCGGCGACAGCGCCCTCGTTGGTCTCACGGCCAGCCTTCTTGGCAGCCTTGGCGAGGCCGTTCTTGCGCAGAACGTCGACGGCGGCGTCCATGTCGCCGTCAGCCTCGACGAGAGCCTTCTTGCACTCCATCATCGGGGAGTCGGTCATCTCGCGGAGCTGCTTGACCATAGCGGCGGTAATCTGGGCCATTGTGGTTCCTTTCAAAGAGATGAAAAAGAATTAACTAAGACTGATTTACTCGGCCTTGGGCTCAGCGGCCATCTCGGCCTCGGAGACCTGCTCCTTGCCGGAGCCAGCGAGGCAGGCGTCAGCCATAAGCTCACACATAAGGGTGACAGCGGAGATAGCGTCATCGTTGCAGGGGATGCCGTACTCGACCTCGTCGGGATCAGAGTTGGTGTCGATCAAAGCGACGACGGGGATATTCAGGCGCTGGGCCTCCTTGATGGCGTTCTCCTCGCGCTTGGTGTCGATGACGAAGAGAGCCTGGGGCAGACCCTTCATGTCGCGGGCGCCACCGAGGTTGGTCTGGAGCTTGGTGAGCTCCTTACCGAGCACAGCCTGCTCCTTCTTGGGGAGCACTGCCATGCGGCCGTCCTCGACCATGGCCTCGAGCTCCTCCATGCGATTGATGCGGGAGCGGATGGTGACGAAGTTGGTCAGCATGCCGCCGAGCCAGCGCTGGTTGATGTAAGGCATGTTGGCGCGCTCAGCGGCGTTCTTGACAGCCTCCTGAGCCTGCTTCTTGGTGCCGACGAACAGCACGTTGCCACCCTTGGCGACGTTCTTGACGAAGGTGTAGGCCTGGTCGGCGTCGAGGATGGTCTGCTTGAGGTCGAGGATGTAGATGCCGTTGCGCTCACCGAAGATGAACGGCTTCATCTTGGGGTTCCAGCGACGGGTCTGATGACCGAAGTGGCAGCCGGCCTCGAGCAGGGTGCGGATATTAATCTTGGTAGCCATGTTAAACCTCCTGTGGTTTGCCTCCGCGCGGGGTCATCCTCCAAAACCAACCCGGACATGTGCTACCAAAGCCCGGGCACCACGGTATGAAGTAGCCGCGCGTGCGTGATAAAAACCTGTTGCCGTGAAGCAACCCGATGAATGATAGCAGGATTG
>CALJNY010000081.1 GCA_937981515.1 uncultured Collinsella sp.
ACAGGTAGTTCCGATGGAGGATATCAACCTTCACTTTACCGGTGACTTCCATGCCATCGGTGCCGCTAACAACCTGCTGGCAGCCATGCTCGACAACCATATTCAGCAGGGCAACCAGCTCGGCATCGACGTTAAGCGCATCACCTGGAAGCGCGTTGTCGACATGAACGACCGTCAGCTGCGCCATGTTATCGACGGCATTGGCGGCAAGGCCCAGGGAGTGCCGCGCGAGGATGGCTTCGACATCACTGTTGCCTCCGAGGTCATGGCGATTCTGTGCCTGGCCACGAGCATTAACGATCTTAAGGAGCGCTTGGGCGAGATCGTTGTCGGCTACAGCTATGCCGGCGAGCCCGTCCGCGCACGCGACCTTAAGGCCCAGGGAGCTATGGCCGCACTGCTCAAGGATGCGCTCAAGCCCAATCTGGTGCAGACGCTCGAGGGTACGCCCGCGTTTGTCCACGGCGGTCCCTTCGCCAATATCGCCCACGGCTGCAACTCCATCATGGCCACGCGTATGGCTATGCGTTTTGGCGATGTCGCCATTACCGAGGCCGGCTTTGGTGCCGACCTGGGTGCCGAGAAGTTCCTCGACATCAAGTGCCGCATGACGGGCGTTCGCCCCAGCGCTGTCGTGGTCGTCGCCACTGCCCGCGCGCTTAAGTACAACGGCGGTGTCGCCAAGGCCGACCTCAACGAGGAGAATCTCGAGGCTCTCAAGGCCGGCATGCCCAACCTGCTGCGCCATGTCGACAATATCCAGAACGTCTACGGTCTGCCCTGCGTGGTCGCCATTAACCGCTTCCCGACCGATACCGAGGCTGAACTCGCCCTCATCGAGTCCGAGTGCCAGAAGCTGGGCGTTAACGTTAAACTGTCCGAGGTCTGGGCCAAGGGCGGCGAGGGCGCGCTCGACCTGGCCGATGAGGTCATGCGCCTGATTGAGCAGCCGAGTGAGCTCAAGTTTGCCTACGAGGACGGTGCCGATGTGGCCGACGCCCTGGAAGCTGTTGCCACCAAGGTCTACCGCGCCGACGGCGTCGACTTTACGCCGGCTGCCAAGCGCCAGCTCGCCGAGCTGCGCGAGAACGGCTTTGGCAACCTGCCGGTGTGCGTGGCCAAGACGCAGTACAGCTTTAGCGACAACGCCAAGGCGCTGGGCGCTCCCGAGGGCTTCCGCATCACCGTGCGCGAGCTCAAGGTTTCCGCCGGTGCCCACTTCGTGGTCGCGCTGACCGGCAATGTACTGACCATGCCGGGCCTGCCCAAGGTACCCGCGGCCGAGAATATCGACGTCGACAACGACGGCAATATCACCGGCCTGTTCTAAGCCCGCCTCCCATAGCCGCTTGCCCGCCCCGTCGCGCCACCAAGGCCCGGCGGGGCTTTTTGATCCGCATGCGACGGAAGGATTACGGATCATTTTGCGGCTGTTGGGTCAATGAGACTATCCGTATTGGGTCGTTCGTCCAAAACTATGCCGGTTTACTACGATGAATTGGTATACCTCGACCATATCTGGATTTTCCGATAATGACCGATTCGTCTACCTGCGGTTTTGTTTTTCTATAAAGTAGCGTGCTCAGGTTCGGGCGATTTATCGTAGTAAACCGGCATAGTTTTGGACGTGGCGGCAATGTTGCGCAACAAGAATGGGGATTTCTCTCGTATGGTGTAGTTGGAAGAATTGCGCGGGCGCATTGCGGCTGCGACGAGAGACAGGAGATGCGATGTATTGCACCAAGTGCGGAGCTCAGATACCCGATGGCTCCACGTTTTGCACGAGCTGCGGCGCTCGCGTGGGTGGCGCCGAGGACCAGGCGGAGCCCGTGGCGTTTCCGGTAGGGGATAGTGCGCTGGCGGGCGACCCTGCTGCGCCCGCGCCGTCATCAGCTCCTGCGGGGCGGCAGGCCGCGCAAGGTGCTCCGACTCACATGGCGGCACAGCCTCAATATGAGCAGCCGTTCGCCGAGCCCGCTGAGTCGATCGATCTGACGCCTCAGCCCAAGAAGCCCAAGCACAGGGGCCGCATCGTCGCGGCCGTTATCGGTGGTGTGGCCGTTGTTGCCATTGTCGCCGCTATCGTGATCGTGCCGCGTATCGGCGCATCTTCCGAGGTGACCTCGGGTGGCAAGGGCTATGTTGTCTGCGCGTGCGAGACCAAGATTCTGCCCAAAAACAGCAAGGGCAAAAAGCTCAAGAACTATACCGTCGAGCTGGCGCCCGCGAATGGCAAGGGCAAGAGCTACACCATTAAGGTCGATGGTGAGGACGGCTTTGCCATGGAGGACTTTGGCGTGCTGCCCGACCAGAAGTACCAGATGACCATTACTTCGGGCAAGGGCAAAAAGAAGAGCACCAGCACCATGAAGGTCGACTACGCCAAGGAGGGCTCGGACGCCCCCAAGAACGTCGAGCTCACGCAGTCCAAGAAGGAGGCCAAGGCCTCTGCCAAGGCGGCGGTCAAGACGGCAAACGAGCTGTTCACCGACAAGATCCTCGAGTACCAGAAAAAGTACGGCGAGGGCGAGGCTGTTGAATTCGATGAATATACGTATGGAGCCCAGGGTGTTGCTTACGCAAAACTTGTTGACTTTGATGGCGACGGCCAAGATGAGCTACTGATTGAGTATTCCGATGAACCGGTGGACCGTGTGGATAACGCGGCCGCTGCGCATCTTGAAGTCTGGGCGTATAAGAATGGCAAGATTGAGAAGGTCTACACGCCAGAGGCGATCGTGGGCACTCAGGAAGCGTGCGTGACTTTGGGTGCTACTGAATATGCGGGTAATATTGGATTTACGCAGTGGTTTGACCATGGGAAGGAAATTAAACAAAGCGACGTCTCTGGCGAAAGTGGCCCTTCTGCTCATGAATACCAAGTTAAATTCATCGGGTATGATGGTCAATCATTCAAGGCAATGACAGACCTTATTCCTCTGAGGGAATTCAACTCTGGCTTTTCTGGCGTTTATGGCGTGTTATTTTCCGATAAGGACTCGATAAACGAAACTATCGCAACGGTGGCCACGACGCTGGAGCAGCTGAAGTCGAAGGACTCTGACGATGCGCAGGCGAGCTACGAGGCCGTTTCTGCCACGCAGGATGTCAACTTTACGGCTGCGGTTGGCGAAGGCCCGCTGGATCCGTCCCCCGATGACACGTGCCAGATCACGGCTACGTGGACCTATCCCCAGGTAAAGGGCCAGGGCGTGGGCGTCGCCAAGTTTAACAAGGATATGGTCCAGCTCGTCGCGGATACGCTCGACGCGAGCAAGCAGGCCTCGATGGACGACGAGGACAGCCGCGTGACCATGATGTATACCGCCGAGATCGTCTCGATCGATGGCGATATCGCCTGTGTGCGAACCTACACCGATAGCTATCAGCCTCCGTATCGATCGGAACGAGTGACAAGGTCGGCGTACTACAACCTCAAGACGGGTGAGCAGGTTTCGCTCGAGGACTCGCTCGCGCAGCACGGTCTTTCGTTCGACACGCTCAAGAGCGAGGCCAAGCAGGCGATTAAGACGGCGAAGCCGGATATAGACTCCGTGTCCGAAGACAACATCGACGATGACGATAACTTTACCGAGGATCATTTCTACTACGACGGCAAGGGCTACATCGTTGTCCTCGATACTGGTGAGTTTGACTGCATGGCATGGGATACGCACGACTTGGTTGCGCACGCCTTCGACTCGAGCTATTCCTGCGGTCAGGATGTAACGCCCGAGCGAGCCAAGGCCACATACGTGCCCAACGAGTAGAGCAAAGCGGCAGGGAGTAATCTGAACTGTCCCCGGTGACGCAAAACACAGCGCCGCCGGGGACTTTTTGATCCCTTGGGGACGGAGGAAAAACGGATCAAAAAGTCTAGCCGCGCTGGAGGCCGAAGAGTTTGGCGTTGCGCTCGGCGACCATCATATTGATGTCGGCGATTTCCATCTCGCCGTTAACGTAGGGCTGGTAGGTGCCATATGGATCGCCGACCCCCAAGCTGCAGCTTCCGCAGTTGTCGCAACTGCCGTTGCCGCAGCCCGCGAGCGCTAGCTTAATGATCTCCTCGCGCTCGGTACGCGTCGTGTCCTTGATGAGCTTGCTTTTTGCCATGACGTTCCTCGATTCGCTTGTGACCGTCGGCCGCGCATGTCTTGTAGATACCGGCGGGCTTTGCCCATCATAGGCTTTTGCGCGGGTAGAATGCATGGATAACTTGATGCTTACGGGCGACGGAAAGGAATCGTTGCATGGACCAGGATAAGACGACCGTAATGGGTGGCTACGGCTCCCCGCGGACGGGCAATGGCGCCGATGAGACCCGCGTCGTGCCGGACGCTCGATACGCTTCGCCCGATGCGACCCAGGCCTCGGCCGATCCCACGCGCGTTGTGAATTACGGGAACACAGCGCAGGACCCGTATGGTGTCTCGACGCAGAGCCCCTACGGCAACGCGGCGGCAGACCCTTATGATGACCTGCTTCAAAATCCCATTCCGCAGCCTCAGCAGACGACGTATATGCCGCGCACGGCGCAGGCCCGGCCTCGTTATGAGTCACGCGATCCGCATACGCGCCAGCCCTATCGCGAGTATCCCAAATCGATTCCGCAGTATGGTGAGGGCGAGAAAGAGGTGCCGTCGCGTTCGTCGAGCGTGATCAAGAAGATCCTCATCGTGCTGGCGATTTTCTTTGCCCTGTCGGTTGTGTTTGGCTTCGTGTCGGGCATGCTCAACAAGCGGGGCGCCACGACTGATACCACGGCCGAGCAGACCGAGACTACCCCGTCCGGCACCGTCGACCTGAGCGATATCCCGGGGCAGTAGTGGGCTAACGCCAAGAAGCTCCTCAAGTCGCGCGGGGCCGATCTTTCGAATGCCGTGATCCTGACCGATGATGGCTCAACACCTGTTGTCGACGCCAACTGGGTGGTTACGTCTGCCTACTATAACGACAACGGTAACCTCGAGATTCAGCTCACGCGCAAGGACAGCTCGTCGGGCAACGCGTCCGGCGACCAGGGCACCACGGACAGCTCGAGCTCCAACACGCTGGAAGACCTGAGCAACAAGGCCCAGGAGCTTGGGGACAAGGCCCAAGAGCTGGGCGACACGGCTCAGAATCTCGGCGATACCGCACAGAACGTGGGCGATATGGCAACCAACGCCTGGGATGCCCTGCAAAACGGTATTTCGAGCGCACAGGGAAACTAGCGGCCAAGCGGCTAGAGCCTGAGCGGTGCAAACAAAAACGGGACGCAGGATTGCGTGACCGGGCGCATAGGCGCGTTGGTCGGCGGTCCTGCGCCCCGTTTTGCTGTCGATTACAGCTGCTCGGCCGGACGCTCGGGTGAGCTAAAGCCCGAGTCAAATGTGACGACGCACGAGGCGTCGGGCCGGCGCTCGTGCACGATGCGCGTGACGAGCTCCAGCAGCTCCTCGTCGGATATGTCAAAGCCGTCGGGACGCACCAGGTCAAATGACACAAAGCCGTCGTGCTCATGCAAGTCGTGGATGGAGAGCGCGGGGTCGATCTGCGCTACGCCGCGCTTGACCCAGCCGCGCAGGTCGTCGCCGGTTGTTGCAATGGGGTCGCAGTGCAGTGTGATGGCGATGCCCATCTGCCGTTTGATATCGTGCTCGATGGTGTCCAGGATCTCGTGATGTTCAAACGCATCGCCCTCGCCGGGCATTTCCACGTGTGCGCTGGCAAACTGGCGGCCGGGACCGTAGTCGTGCACCATCAGGTCGTGTGTGCCTAAGACCTGGGGGTACGACATGATCTTGTCGCGGATTGCCTGGACGAGCTTGGGGTCGGGCGCTTGCCCCAACAGCGGGCTGATGGCGTCGCGCACCAGGCCCATGCCGCTGATGCAGATGAAGATGCCCACGCCCAGGCCTGCCCAGCCATCGAGGTCAAAGCCGGTCGTCTGCGAAATAAGCGCTGCGGCCAGGACCGAGGCCGAGGTAATGACGTCGTTTTTGGAATCCTGCGCCGTGGCGATAAGCGTCTCGGAATCGATGCGGTTGCCCAGCGTGCGGTTGAACGCCGCCATCCAAAACTTGACGAGCATGGACAGGATAAGGGCTGCCATGGAGAGCGCCGAATATGCGGTGGGGGAGGGCTTGATGATTTTGGTGACCGACTCCAGGATCAGGTTGATGCCGACGGCGCAAACGAGGACGGCGACAAACAGTCCCGCCAAGTACTCGTAGCGGCCGTGGCCATAGGGGTGGCCTTCGTCTGCCGGACGGCTGGCAAGGCGGAATCCGAGCAGGCTCACGATGTTGCTCGAGGCGTCGGAGAGGTTGTTGAAGGCATCGGCGATAAGCGAGACGGAGCCCGCGAGCAGGCCCGCGATGCCCTTGGCCAGACACAGGGTGATGTTGAGGCCGATGCAGATGAGGCTTGCGGCAAAACCCGCGTTGGTGCGACAAGTTGTATCGACCGGCTCGCTTTCGCTGCCGGGAACAAGCGTATGTACCAGCCGATTTACAAATAGCATAACGATCGTCCTCACAATCATGTTTAAGGGGATAGTGTAGCTCGCATGGGCGCACCGTGCGCCGGTGCTCAGAAAATGCAGCAATGGTCTGCCCGCGCTAACGGGCGCGAGGCGGAGGGGGACGACTGCCCGCGCGCCTTCCCGTCCGACTGGGTGCTCCATTTTGGGCCACATGGGTATGGGCACGCGCCGATTTGCTCGACATACTTAATGTCGATAGCCCCTGCGTAAAGGAGGACGTTTCCATGGACGAGATGTTTGCCATTAAATGCCAAAACTGTGGCGGCCCTATGTACTCACACCAGGCTAAACGCAGTTTTGAGTGCGCCTATTGCGGCACGGTCGTTCCGTGGCAGGCCGATGCGGGGGAGCCCAAGAGCGCCCTGGGCATTCGCCATACGCCGCTGACGGTGGTGGATGGGCTACTAAAGCTCACCCACGTCTCGCAGCTTGAGCGCCCGGTAGACCCGGACTGGTATTTCTTTAATTCGCACTGGCGCAATCAGTCGGTTCTGGAGCATCTGCTGTGGGAGGACCGTGGGACGGCGCAGGAGTTCCAAGAGGCTACGCACGTGAGCATCCCGTGCCCCTTCTGCGGTGCATCCTTTGAAGGCGAGTCCACTCAGCGCGTGTTTGAGTGCCCATCCTGCGGCAACAAAATCGGTATGGCCGACCTGCTCAAGCCCGGTACGTTTAGCAAACGCCTGACCATGGGCGTGGGTGCCGAATACGTTCCCGAACAGGGCGTCCCCTGCGAAATTTCGCCGCAGCAGGCGCGTGCCAACGCGCTGCAGCTGCTGCGCCAGTACCCCGATGCCTTTGCCGGGCACGACGTGGAAGACGCGATCCAAAATGACATGATGCTCTTCTACTTCCCCATGGCGCTTGCGGACCTGCGCATGATGGCGTCCTTCCCGGGCAAGGGGCTGAGCAAGGAGACCTTGGTGTACTACGAGGTGCTCGACTGGGCGTATCCGCGGGCAAACTACCTGGACGTTCGCCTTATGGGCATTCTGGAGCCGTGGGACTTTGGCAAGGTGGGACCGTTTGACCCGGCCATGCAGGAAGGCGACTTCCGCGTCGTCTCCGTCGATGCGTCCACCAAGGACCAGGTGGTTATTGATAAGCTGGCGCTCGACGTTGCCGGCAACGATGCCGAGGCGATGCTGGGGCTCAATAAAAAGAGCATCCGCGCCTGGGCGCACAAGGCTCGCAAGCACAAGGACGGCCTGGTGATGGTGCCGGTCTACTTTGTCGATCGTCCGGCGACTGACAGCCGCGATGGCGAGCAGGTGCGCATTGCCGTAAACGGCCAGACGGGTCGTGCGGCCGCGGTGGTGTTTAGCGACAAGCGCGAGACGCATGTGGTGGCACCGCTCAATCCGAGTGTGGTGCTGTCGAGCGAAAGTACCGTGCATGCCACGCCCATCGAGGTCAAATACGTTAAATCGCCCTTCCTATACCAGATCGTACGCCGAGGAGGCGGCGAGCAGCCGCGTCAGGCGGCGGCAGCCGCCGAGGGTTCCTACCGGGAGGAGAAGCCCAAACGCAGGGGCTTGTTCGCCGCGATCTTTGGTAAGTAGGGAGTAGTACCGGTTGGCGCC
>CALJNY010000082.1 GCA_937981515.1 uncultured Collinsella sp.
AGCGGGCGTGGGCGCCGAAGTGGGTGCGGGCGTAGGCGCGGGCGTCGAAACAGGAGACTGCGCAGGAGTCGGCGCAGATGCGGGCTTAGGCGCAAGTGTGGGATCGGGGCTTGACGGGCGAGCCCCGCCGCCCATGAGTTCGTCGGCGGTCCACGGGCGATCATCCATCACGTCGTCAAGGCTTAGCGAAAACAGGTCGTCTTCACCCTCATCGAACATGCGGTGCACATGTCCACCAATTGCCGGAATCAATCCGCGACCGGTGCATGATGCCTTGCTCAACGCCATTCTGTTCCATCCTTTCGAAATACTAATGACATCGATTATATGGAACTTCCCAAGCTGCTCGGTCTTGGATTCGTGCTTTCCAGAACTCGCGCCCAAAAGGGGAGGGGCAATCCAGACGAGTGCCTACTTGTCGCCGGCCGCTGCCTTGGCCTCATTGAGGTAGCTATAGAAGCTGTACTTTGAGATGCCAAAGAACTCGCAGGCGCGCTCGCTCGACTTGGAAATGAGGAAGGCGCCGCGACGGTCGAGGTAGCCAATGGCACGAATGCGTTCGTCTTTGGTCATGAGTGCCGCGGGTTTGCCCACAAACTGCTCGCACTCGTGCAGCAGGTCCTCGAGCAGGTCGCCGATGTTCTTGGTAATGGGCTCGGGCTCGGTATAGCCCGTGCCGCCGGTGCCGGTAAAGGCGTCGAGCGAACGCTCAAAAGCCTTCATGAGCGTAATGTCAAAGTTGATGCCCAAAATGCCGACGGGCTTGCCCTCGTCGTTGCGGATAAAGATGGTCGACGATTTGAGCAGCTTGCCGTCGGCGGTTTTAGTGAGGTACGGCTCGCGGTCGTGTACGTCGGTGGCGCCCTCGTGCATGGACTCAAACACGATATGGCTGGGGCCGTCACCCAGTTTGCGTCCGCTGACGTGGCCGTTTTCGATCACTACGATGGAGTGGTCCACGTCCTCGGTCTCCAGATCGTGGACGACGACTTCGCAGTTGGGGCCAAATTGGAGCGCCAGACCGTGTGCGAGGCGCTTGTAAAACTCAATCTGTGCGGGGGTCATGGGTACCTTCCTAAAAATTAGTTTGGGCACACTTTGCCATAAACCACACATGACCGCAAACAAATCCATCAACAAGGCAATTCATGACCGTTCGGCGGCGAAAAAGTACCGATTACGGCAACAAACAATTCGTTAGGTATGCCAATCAAAAAGTGTGATAGAACATTACTAACAAACTTTTTGTTTGGCATCCACATAAAAGTTCAGTCGCATGAATGGGAATGGGCTGAAACGCGTATGCGGGGGCCGGCAAGAGAGGACTTAAGGAGTTCACCGTATGGCCGATAAGATCCAGTGGGCGAGCAACACGATGCCCAAGAGCGATGACAAGCACTTGGGAATCATGAGCCTCGACCACGTGAAGAAGGCCCGTGCCTTCCACCAGTCGTTCCCCCAGTACACCGTCACTCCGCTTGCCCGCCTGGACGGCCAGGCCGCGCGCCTGGGCCTGTCCAACCTGTGCGTTAAGGACGAGAGCTATCGCTTTGGCCTCAACGCCTTTAAGGTCCTGGGCGGCTCGTTTGCCATGGCCAACTACATTGCCAACGAGACCGGCAAGGACGTTGCCGACTGCACCTTCGATTACCTGACCTCCGATCAGCTTGCCAAGGACTTTGGCCAGGCCACCTTCTTTACCGCCACCGATGGCAACCATGGCCGCGGCGTGGCATGGGCTGCCAACAAGCTGGGCCAGAAGGCCGTCGTGCACATGCCCAAGGGTTCTACCAAGCCCCGCTTCGATAACATCGCCGCCGAGGGCGCCACGGTGACCATCGAAGAGGTCAACTACGACGAGTGCGTGCGCATGGCCGCCGCCGAGGCCGACGCCTGCGAGCGCGGCGTCATCGTTCAGGACACCGCCTGGGAGGGCTACGAGAAGATTCCGTCCTGGATCATGGAGGGCTACGGCACCATGGCTTCCGAGGCTGCCGAGCAGCTGCGCGAGATGGCCATCAACCGCCCGACGCACGTGTTTGTCCAGGCTGGCGTGGGTTCGCTCGCCGGCGCCGTGGTGGGCTACTTCACCAACCTGTATCCCGATAACCCGCCCACCTTCGTCGTGGTTGAGTGCGCGCCTGCCGCCTGCCTGTACAAGGGCGCTGCCGCCGGCGACGGCGACCCGCGCATCGTGGACGGCGACATGCCCTCCATCATGGCCGGTCTGTGCTGCGGCGAGCCCAACATTCTGGGCTGGGATATCCTACGCCACCACACCCCCGCCTTCGTGTCCTGCCCCGACTGGGTCACCGCTCGCGGCATGCGCACCCTGGGCGCTCCCGAGAAGGGCGACCCGCGCGTCATCTCCGGCGAGTCCGGCGCTGTGACCACCGGCCTGGTCGAGACCCTCATGCTCGATCCCGAGTACGCCGAGCTCAAGGAACTCATCGGCCTGGACAAGACGAGCTCCGTGCTCTGCTTCTCCACCGAGGGCGACACCGATCCGGATCAGTATCGCCGCATTGTTTGGGAAGGCGAATATCCCACTTGCTAATCGTTGGGGCGGAGTAAATAGGTATCGCTCCGTCACCTCACAGGTAGATTCCTTCGTTTGAAAGGTTATGAACAATGGCTAAAGAACTCGATTTCGACGCTATCAAGGCTGCTGCTGAGTCTCATCGTGCTGATATGACTCGCTTCCTGCGCGCCATGATCTCCCACCCCTCTGAGTCTTGCGAGGAGGGCGAGGTTGTCGCCTGCATCAAGGCCGAGATGGAGAGCCTTGGCTATGACGAGGTCAAGGTCGACGGTCTGGGCAATGTTATGGGCTTTATGGGCGAGGGCGACAAGATCATCGCCATCGACTCTCACATCGACACCGTCGGCATCGGCAACATCGAGAACTGGGATGCCGATCCCTATGAGGGCTACGAGACCGACGAGATCATCTACGGCCGCGGTGGCTCCGACCAGGAGGGTGGCATGGCTTCTGCTACCTATGCTGCCAAGATGATGAAGGACATGGGCCTCATCCCCGAGGGCTACAAGATCATGGTCGTCGGTACCGTCCAGGAAGAGGACTGCGACGGCATGTGCTGGCAGTACATCTACAACAAGGATGGCATTAAGCCCGAGTTCGTCATTTCTACCGAGCCCACCGACGGCGGCATCTATCGCGGTCACCGCGGCCGCATGGAGATCCGCGTCGACGTTCACGGCACCTCCTGCCACGGCTCCGCTCCCGACCGCGGCGACAATGCCATTTACAAGATGGCCGACATCATCGCCGATGTCCGCGCCCTCAACAACAACGGGTGCGACGAGTCGACCGACATCAAGGGCCTCGTCAAGATGCTCGACCCCAAGTACAACCCCGAGCACTTCGAGGACGCCCGCTTCCTGGGCCGCGGCACCTGCACCGTCAGCCAGATCTTCTACACCAGCCCCAGCCGTTGCGCTGTCGCCGACTCCTGCGCCATCTCCATCGACCGTCGCATGACCGCCGGTGAGACCTGGGAGTCCTGCCTGGACGAGATCCGTAACCTGCCGGCCGCCAAGAAGTACGGCGACGACGTGAAGGTCTCCATGTACATGTACGACCGTCCGTCCTGGACCGGCGAGGTCTACGAGACCGAGGCTTACTTCCCCACGTGGATCAACAAGGAGACCGCTCCGCACGTCAAGGCCCTCGTCGACGCCCACAAGGCCATGTTCGGTGACGAGCGCATCGGCTGCGAGCCCAGCATGGACAAGCGCACCGGTCGTCCGCTGTGCGACAAGTGGACCTTCTCCACGAACTGCGTTTCCATCCAGGGCCGCTATGGCATCCCCTGCGTCGGCTTTGGCCCGGGTGCCGAGTCTCAGGCTCACGCTCCCAACGAGGTCACCTACAAGGACGACCTGGTCACCGCTGCCGCCATGTATGTGGCTGCCCTGAACCTCTACGATCCGAGCCAGGCCGATGGCGATGCCACCGTGTTCCGCGCCGGTCTGACCAACAACAAGATCGACTAGTCCCATTCCTCGATCTTGTTGAGCCGGGGACAGTTTATGTCCCCGGCACCCCTTGTTGACTTGGGGCCCGCGGTCGTTATCTCCCATGCTTCCTCGACGGTAGCGGGTCCTCGTCATAGTGCTCTGCATGTTCTAGCCACACGCGCATGCCGGAGCACATCTACTCATTGCGATCGTTTCACCTTTAGAAAGGACATTTCCATGGACGCTAAGTTTACCGAGCTCGTCGAGCAGCTGAACGGCCTCGATTTTAAGGGTATGTACGGCAGCGACTTCCTACACACCTGGGACAAGACCACCGATGAGCTCAAGGCGCTCTACATCGTCGCCGACGCTCTGCGCGAGCTGCGCGAGAACAACGTTTCGTCCAAGATCTTCGACTCCGGTCTTGCCGTCTCCCTGTTCCGCGACAACTCCACTCGTACGCGCTTCTCCTTCTCTAAGGCCGCCAACCTGCTCGGCCTTGAGCTGCAGGACCTGGACGAGAAGAAGTCCCAGATCGCTCACGGCGAGACCGTCCGCGAGACCGCTACCATGATTTCCTTCATGGCCGACGTCATCGGCATCCGCGACGACATGTACATCGGCAAGGGCGACGCCTACATGGCCGAGGTCTCCGAGTCTGTCCAGCAGGCTTACGAGGACGGCGTTCTGGATCACCGTCCCACGCTCATCTCCCTGCAGTCCGACTCCGATCACCCCACGCAGTCCTCTGCCGACATGCTCTACCTTATCAACGAGTTTGGCGGCCTCGAGAACCTCAAGGGCAAGAAGGTTGCCGTCACCTGGGCCTATTCGCCCTCTTACGGCAAGCCGCTGTCCTGCCCGCAGTCGCTGATCAGCCTGCTGCCCCGCTTTGGCATGGACGTCACCCTGGCTCACCCCGAGGGCTACGATCTCATGCCCGAGGTCGTCGAGCGCGCCAAGAGCTATGCCGCCGAGTCCGGCACCACCTTTAAGCAGGCCAACCCCATG
>CALJNY010000083.1 GCA_937981515.1 uncultured Collinsella sp.
CTGCCCGCATTGCGGCGCACCGGTAAAGCACTAAACGCATGCCAGTGGAGCGATTAAAACAAAATCGCGACATGCTGATGGTCGCGGGCATCTTTGCGGTGCTCGCGACCATCGCGGATATGTTTCGCGATACCGTGGGATTCTCTTGCAACCCTATCTACTTGGTCCATGTCTTGGGGCACATGGCCTTTTTCTGCGCAGCGTTTATACTCGGCGACTGTCTGGTCGGGCGGTTTCTGGCGGGACGCAAAGGCACTGTTGACGTCCCTCGGCAAGACCATGCTGGATGGTTTGACAACTTGTGCGACATGGCGTTCTCTGGCATCCCACAGAGGTACGCATTCGGCGGCATCATAAAACTGGGCGCAATCATCTACGCCTGCTGGTCTCCGTTGCTGGTCCTGCTGTTTCCGGGCGTGATCTGGTGGGATACCCGCCAGCAGCTTTTGCAGTACGACGGCTTACCCAATGCCTTGTCGGAAGGTGCCGTTACCGATCACCATCCAATACTTGACACCTATCTGTACGGATGGTTTACCGACATAGGCCGTGCGCTGGGGAGCATCGATGCCGGGGTGTACATCTTCTGTCTGGTACAGGCTTTTTTGACGGCGTGGGCTTTGGCGTGCTGTCTGATCCTGGTGCGTCGGCTGGGCGGTCGCCGTGACGTCTGCGTGGCACTGCTGGCGTTTCTGTGCCTGTATTGGCACCTTCCCATCTATGCTTCGGCCATGGCGAAGGACGCCACCTTCCTGCCGTTTTTCCTGCTATTCTCGGTTGCTTCCATTGAGGTTATGCGCTCAAGGGGGCGACTCCTGAGGGCACCCGGTTTCCTTGCTGCATATGTTGCCCTTGTGTTGCTTGTGGCGCTGACGCGCAAGACTGGTTTGATCCTCACGCTGGTCGTCTTGATTGCCGTGTTCTTGAGGGCTACGAGTCGGAGTGGGCGAGTTATCGTTGCGGCAATGGCGGTCGGCGCTTCTCTGTTTATGGCGGTCCTTATGCCCACGGCCGTGCTTCCCGCTTTGGGGTGCCAGCCTTGTGGCAAGCAGGAGGTCTACGGTCTCATGTTTCAGCAGTCCGCGTTGCTGATGCGTGACCACGGGGACGAGCTTCCGGAATGGCAGCGTCAAGAGATCGTGCGCGCCATCGGGGAGGATGGTAAGAACAACTACACGTGGTTTTTAACCGACTCCGTTAAAGACCCCATGTTTGGTAAGGCCGACGAGCTCGATTTTGCAGCCTATTTTGGCGCGTGGGTAGCGGGGCTCCTGCAGCATCCACTTTGTTATCTCGAGGCGTATCTGGGAGTTCAGATTGGCTGGTATGCCATGCCGGCGGCGGGAAGCGAGGCCTTGTCGCCCTATGTGGCTCCTGTCGACGGACACAACGTGAGCCATGTGTTTCCCCGCTCGCGGGATTTGGGATTGAGCTGGTCCGATGCGACCTTGGGCCGCAGTGTCGAGTCGCTCGTCGCATGGTTTCAGTCGACGCCGGTCGGCATGTTTGTCGGCGCCAAGGCGCTTTGGTCGACCTGGGGTATGGCGTTTCTGCTGTTGGAGATAAAACGTCGTGCACCCCAGAAATTCTATCTGATGGCACCGCTCGTCGCGGCAAACATCGTTCTTTGGATCTCGCCGACGTCATACACGACCGAGTCCATGCGCTACCTGCTGCCGTTGTTGTTCTGGCTGCCCGTGAGTGCAGCGATGACTTTTGCCAGCGTTGCATCGACCGATTAAAACCGAGCCAAGGGATTAGGCACTTATCGACCGTATATCGCTGCGGGGTAGCTAATTTGGGACGGGGCTTTTTTAG
>CALJNY010000084.1 GCA_937981515.1 uncultured Collinsella sp.
TGATCGCACCATCAGCTGCAGCTCGCTGTCAAAGACTTACTCCATCACCGGTTGGCGCTTGGGCTACACCATTGCCCCGGCCGAGATTACCGAGCGCATCAAGAAGGTCCACGACTTCCTCACCGTGGGTGCCGCCGCTCCCCTGCAGGAAGCCGTCGTTACCGCCCTTAACTTCGACGACAGCTATTACGATGAGGTCCTCGACCTCTACACCGCCAAACGCGACCTGTTCTGCCAGGGACTCGACAGCATCGGTCTTAATCATAACGTGCCGCAGGGCGCCTACTACGTCATGATGGACATCTCTGAGTTTGGTTACGACAGCGACCTCGACTTCTGCGAGGATCTCGCCTCCAAGGTTGGTGTGGGCGCCGTTCCCGGCTCGAGCTTCTTCCGTGAGCCCGTCAACCATCTGATTCGTTTCCACTTTGCCAAGCGAGACGAAACGCTTAACGC
The DNA here is from genome assembly GCA_937981515.1 of uncultured Collinsella sp. Lineage (GTDB taxonomy): Bacteria > Actinomycetota > Coriobacteriia > Coriobacteriales > Coriobacteriaceae > Collinsella. Next base: position 457 of record CALJNY010000084.1, read on the forward strand.
GGCGCTGGAGAACCTCACGTCGCTACGTGATAAAATCAAGCCGCGCGGGTAAGGACAGCCCGGCAACTAAAGCAACCAAAGAAGCCCCGCACCGCCCGCCACGTTGCAGAGCTTCTTTTTATAGCGCTTTCTTAAATGGTTTAGAGCTCTATACTTTAGTCACGGAGCAACTCGTCCCAGAGAGAGGAATACTATGGCAGAGCAGCAGCTTATCGGAGCGCTCGAGGCCGGCGGCACCAAGATGGTCTGCGCCACGGGCTATGCGGACGGTACGGTCCTGGAGCGCGAGCAGATCGCGACCACGACCCCGCAGGAGACCGTCGAGGCCGTCAACGCATGGTTTGCAGACAAGGGCATCGCCGCCCTGGGCATCGGCGCCTTTGGCCCCACCGCGGTCAACCCTGCCTCGCCCCAGTACGGCAAGATCTTGGAGACGCCCAAGACCGCATGGCGTTACTTTGACCTACTGGGCACCATCCAAAACGAGCTCAAGGTCCCCTGCGGCTACGATACCGACGTCAACGTCGCTTGCTTGGGCGAGGTCACCTTTGGTTGCGCTCAGGGCCTCACCGACGTGGTGTACCTGACCATCGGCACCGGTGTGGGCGCTGGCGTGCTCTCGGGCGGTCAGCTCGTGCATGGCATGATGCATCCCGAGGCCGGCCACATCCTGGTCACGCGCGACCCGCGCGACACCATTGGCGAGCATAGCGCCTGCCCCTTCCACGACAACTGCCTCGAGGGCCTCATCGCCGGTCCCGGCGTTAAAAAGCGCTGGGGCGGCAAGAGCGCCGGAGACATGGCCGATGACCCGGAGGCCATGGACCTGCTCGCAGGCTATCTGGCACAGGCGCTCATGACCTACACGCTGTGCTATGCCCCGCAAAAGATCATCATCGGCGGCGGCGTTGCCGACCACACCCCCATCGTGCCGCTCGCACGCAAAAAGTGCGCCGAGATGCTCAACGGCTACATCGTCACGCCCGAGGTCAACGATATCGACACCTACATCGTCAACAATAGCCTCGAGGGCAAGCAGGGCATCATGGGATGCCTGGCCCTGGGTGCCGCCGCGCTTCAGCAGTAGGCGCGCCAAAGGGGCGCCGCAACGTCCAGCAATCCCATCCTACGGGATGACGCCGCCACGCCCCGTATAAGCCCCCAAACAAAGAAAGGCCGCCTTAGGACCAAGCAATGTGTCCTAGGCGGCCTTTTTGGCACACATGAGCGATCGTAGAAGATATCGAAGCACAACGCCCGTCATCGCCCCGGAGCAGTCAATCATCACGTCGGTGATCATGCCGGCGCGACCGGGCACAAAGAGCTGAATCGTCTCGTCAATCGAGGGGATCAGCAGTAGG
>CALJNY010000085.1 GCA_937981515.1 uncultured Collinsella sp.
TGGAATCGACAGGCCGATCGGCGTACGGCTCAACGACAACGCCGTCCACAAGCTCGGCGGGACGCTTGCTGTCGACCAGATAGCGCCAAACGAGCTTATCGCCAGAGTTGAGCTTGGCCTCATCCAGACTGTCATCGATGCGGACGCCGTTGACGTATGCCTGCCAGTAACTGGTCGACAAATTGGCCAGAACTGTGCCATCGACAGTCGACGTCACGCTATAAAGCTCGACGCCGCCCAAGCCATACGGACGCAGGTTGATAAGCTGGTAATCGATGCCGAGACTCTCAAAGTAGCGCTCGGTGACTTTCTGAATCGTCGAGCCCTCATCGACAGCAAGGGATGCCTCCCCTGCCCACGGCTGGGACATCTTGTCACCATCTACGCCATAAAGCGTCGCGGAAACCGTAATCTGCTTGGCGGCATTCTTGGTCCACTTGGCGTACAGGGTAACGTCGCCGGAGACGGGCGTCGAGAAGTCGTAGGCCCGCGTGCACCCCGCATCGGAGTACCAGCCGGCGAACGTGTAGCCCTCGCGCGCGGGGTCTTCCGGCCTGGCGGCAGCCTTGCCGTCCTCGACCTTCTGCGCGGCGACCGCGGAGCCCTCGCCCGCGTCGAACGTCACGGTGTGGATGGCAGGGGCCTCGGGCACCTCGTATACCCAAGAGACGTCGTCGCCGCCCTTGAGCACGATGCTGCTCGCGCCGAGCTGCGCATACTCACCGTTAACCACAAGCGACCAGTATGCCCACCGGTTGTTACCCATGTCGACGGTACCGAGCACACGGCCGTCGGGCGACGTAATGCTATTGAGCCTCCAGCCGTACTGGGTGTCCGGCGTGGCGTCGTACACGAGACCCGCCCGCTCAAACAGAGCTTCGGAAAGGTCGGCCGCCGTCGCGCCCTCGGGGAGCTCGAGCGTAGTCTTGTCCGCCCAAACCTGACTCTTGTTCTCGGCATCGACGCCAGCCACCGAGCCGGTAACCGAAATGGTTGCGGGAACTTCCTTCTTGCTCCACTTGGCGTAGACCGTGACGTCGGACGAAATGGCCGAATCAAAGTCGAACGGCTGCGTCCCGTCCGCATCGGCAAACCAGCCATCGAAGGTATAGCCTTCGCGCTCGGGGTCGGCAGGCTTCACGGCCTTGCCCCCCTCGTCGACCGCCTGGTCCGCAACGGCCGATCCCTCGCCCGTGTCAAAGCGAACGGTGAAGGTCTTGACGGCAGGAGCCTCCTTGCCGGCGATGGCAAACAAGCTGCCCGAGTCGTTTATGTAGTAGAGCGTGCCGTCGGCACCGACCGCGGGCGTGCACATGCCAT
>CALJNY010000086.1 GCA_937981515.1 uncultured Collinsella sp.
GGCCGCGGCGGCCCGCGCTGCATGAGCATGCCCTTCTGGCGCGAGGACCTCTAAGTCTTTCCGTTTCCGGTGCGGTCCCCCTACAACCGCACCGGTTTCGCCCGTCAAACGGGCAACACTAATACTTACGTAATTCATTTTTTCGAAAGGAAACGAACCATGGGTGTTAACCTCTCCGGCCGTAGCTTCCTCAAGCTCCTCGACCTCTCCACCGAGGAGATCGAGTACTTGCTCAAGCTTTCCAAGAACTTCAAGGACATGAAGCGCGCTGGCGTTCCGCACCGCTATCTCGAGGGCAAGAACATCGTTCTACTCTTCCAGAAGACCTCCACTCGTACCCGCTGCGCCTTCGAGGTCGGCGGCATGGATTTGGGCATGGGCGTCACCTACCTCGATCCCGGTTCGTCGCAGATGGGCAAGAAGGAGTCCATCGAGGACACCGCTCGCGTTCTCGGCCGCATGTATGACGGCATCGAGTTCCGTGGCTTTGCCCAGGACGACGTCGAGGAGCTCGCTGCCAAGTCCGGCGTCCCCGTGTGGAACGGCCTGACCACCGAGTGGCACCCCACCCAGATGCTCGCCGACATCCTGACCGTCCAGGAGAACTTCAACTACGACATCAAGGGCAAGACCCTCGTCTTCATGGGCGACTGCAAGAACAATGTCGCTCGCTCCCTCATGGTTGTCTGCTCCAAGCTCGGCATGAACTTCGTGGCCTGCGGCCCCGAGGAGTGCATGCCCGCTGACGACGTCATCGAGGCCTGCAAGCCCATCGCCGAGGCTAACGGCTGCACCATCAAGCTGACCACCGACGTCAAGGACGGCGTCACCGGTGCTGACGTTATCTACACCGACGTGTGGGTCTCCATGGGCGAGCCCGACGAGGTCTGGGCCGAGCGCATCGCTCAGCTCACCCCGTATCGCGTTACCTCCGAGGTCATGGCTATGGCCAACCCGGGTGCCATCTTCCTGCACTGCCTGCCCAGCTTCCACGACACCAACACCACGATTGGCGCCGAGAAGTGCGAGCAGTTCGGCATCACCGAGCAGGAGGTCACCGACGAGGTCTTCGAGAGCCCCGCTTCCAAGGTCTTCGACGAGGCCGAGAACCGCATGCACACCATCAAGGCTGTCATGTACGCCACGCTCAAGTAAGAGCATCTAGCATCTCGCTCGGGGTGTATTGCTGCACACCCCGAGCGGCTTTGTCTGGTAAATATCTCGCGTCGGGCGGTGGGCACGGCACGGAAGATCCGCGTCGCACGAGAAAGTTAA
>CALJNY010000087.1 GCA_937981515.1 uncultured Collinsella sp.
GCAGCCGGTCATAACGTAGAGCACGAGCTCGTGATCAGTAACCATAGGTCTCCAATCGGTTGAGGTTTTGATTGAAATACCCAAAGCCGCCGCGGTCTATGCGCGGGCCAGTGACGACTCGATGGCCTGGACCAGAAACGCCGTGGCTCCGGTGCCGCAGGGCTTGTCGTAGTAGTCAACAAAGCGCTGATCGGCAAGATAGCCGTGGGCGAGGCCCAGGTATGCTTCGTCTTGGGGTTCGTGTCCCCAGTTGAGACCAATCCAACGACGATGCATCGCGACAAGCTTGCGAGCCTCGCTTCCGTCCGCATCGCCATCGCCCATGGCGATCGATAGCTGGCCCAGAACAGCGCGTTCAAGTTCCTTCATGTCGTTCCATGTCTCGGGGTCCATGTCCAGCAGCGCTTCGTTTGCCGCATCGATAGCCTCATCGCCATAGCGCGCCCGGGCTTCGGCACCGTAGCGCTCCTCGTTTTCCTGCACGGTGCGCCAGCGCTCCAGTTGCGGCAGGACGGCGCCCATGAGCGAGACGGCTTCGTCGAGCGACATGCCGGTGTTTTGCGCCAGCCGCGGGGCACAGTCCTCGATCATCGCCTCCATCGTGGTGTCGTAGGTGTACTTGCCGTGGTCGTAGCACCACTTGCAGTAATGGTCGGTCGTGGCGCCCGCGGCGTCGGTGCCGCAGTCGTTGGGCGTGAGTATCATGCCGCAGCTCTGACAATAGTGCTCGGGCATTTCGAGCAGATGAGACAGGGGCTCGCCGGTTACGGCGGCAATGAGCTTCATCATGTCGATGCCCGGGGTGACCTCGTCGCGCTCCCAACGGCTGACGGCTTGGCGTGTGACGAAGAGCTTGGCGGCGAGCTGCTCTTGGGTAAGGTGATGGGCGCGACGGATGGCAATGAGCTTTTCTGCAAAGGCCATAGCGGCTCCTTTCTGCTGGTTGATGGCTTAAGCATACGCGGCGGCAGACGCCCTTCCAAGCAACCGTTGGTTGCACGACGGGCGACCGCGGCGAAGAATTGCGCGCAACGCTCCATGCCTCCATGCCGTACAATGACCGGCATGGAACCTATTGCACACATACATACCGACCTGCCGCAGAAGTTCGGCATTCCGCGCAACAGCTTTTTGGCGCCCCATCTGCAGGGGCGCATCGTCTTTGAGCCGGAATTTGCCTCCAATGCAGCGGTTGAGGGTTTGGACTCCTTCTCTCACCTGTGGTTGCTGTGGCGCTTCGAAAACGGAACGCCCGGCGGCACGGCTAAGGACATAGCTGCCGATGCCAAGTCGCAGGACAGGTCCGGCACTAATGCCAAGTGGTCGAAAACCGTGCGTCCGCCGCGTCTGGGTGGAGCCGAACGCGTGGGCGTGTTTGCCACGCGCAGTCCGTTTCGCCCGAATCCCATCGGGCTCACCTGCGTCAAGCTCGATCGTGTCGAGTTCACCGACGATGGCCCCATCATCCATGTGCTGGGGGCCGACCTGCGCGACGGTACGCCCATCTACGACATTAAGCCCTACATTCCATTTGCCGACTGTCACCCGGATGCGACCGGCGGTTGGATTGAGGATGCTCCGTGGCAAGAGCTCGATGTTGAGTTCCCGCAAGCGCTTCAAGATATGGTCCCGCCCGCAAAGCTTCCCGGTCTGGTCGAGGTCCTTCGCCAAGACCCGCGCCGCGCGGGCAGCAAGCACGAGCCAAACCGCGTTTATCACTTGGCTTACGCCGGGCTCGACATATCGTTTGCGGTCGATGAAACCCAGCTAACCGTAGTCGCCGTCAACGACGCGCGAGACTAACCAGCCATTCGTCCGCACCCGTCAAATTAAGCGCCAAACCCCATGCCAAAATCGCCTACGCTGGTGGACAATAACGCCTACCAAAACAATCCACTTCGCACGGGAGTCCAGCATGAAATACGACTTCACTTCAATCATCGACCGCCACGGCATGGACTCCATCGCCGTTGACTCCTGGGGCGAGATCCCCGGTATGGCTCCGAACGCACCCGACGAGGGCTTCGACC
>CALJNY010000088.1 GCA_937981515.1 uncultured Collinsella sp.
GGCCCGTGGGTTATACCCTAAGAGCAAACCACCCTTTTTAAGGGTGGTTCTGATTAACTGCTTTGAGCAAACAGTAAAATGCTACTATCTAACTTGCACGTAAGAAAGCAGATTAACGGCTAAGGCTAAGAAGTGGCAGGTATGTCGGAAGCAACTAGGACTCGCACGCATGCGCCCGAGGTTAGGCAGCGCGCCGTCGAGATCCTCCAAGAGGGGGTCGGTCATCGCGCTCTCGCCGCGGAGCTTGGCATTCCCCAGGCCACGGCTCGTCAGTGGGCCCGCGCGTATGCCGTGGGCGGTGCCGACGCCGTTCTCAATGCCGGTTCGCATCATCATACCTATTCGTACGACGTAAAGCTCGCTGTGGTTAAGGACCGTCTGGAAAACGGCTTGACGGTTCGCGAGGCCATGATCAAGCACAAGATTCCCAGCGAGTCTTCGGTCAAGGCTTGGTGCCGTCAGTACCGCGAGAGCGGTGAGTCCGCACTGGTCGATAAGCCGCGCGGCCGCAAGCCGCGCGTTAAAAAGGCGGAATAGCGAACGGGATGGTGCGCCCACGGGGGCGCATTTTTCTTGCCGCGCCAACTTTTTGGACCGGTGCGAGCCTGTCGGGACATCCTCCAAAGTGGCCAATAAACCGCGCGCAGTGGCCCGCGCGCCTGTCGCTGCGATAGGGGAGCGTCGCCTCTCTACTCCAATGCGGACGCGCCCTTACCCCGTACGCCTAAAACTCCCCAGTTGACCGAAAACCTGCCGCTGCTGCTCCTCAATTGAGCTATAACGTTAAACAATTGCAGCGTTTTTGCATGGGGGAGTGATGGTATGACGCTACTGTATTTCCTTACCCTGTTTCCGCTGGTACCGGCGCTGGGCATGCTGCTCGCGCGCGGTGACCGCGCCCGCGATGCGGTGGGACTCATAGGCTCCGGCATTATCATGGCGGTGACAGTTGTAGTCGCCGTCATGTTTTTTTGCACGGGTCCGCAGAGCTTTGAGATTGCCCCCGGTACCTCGCATGCGCTCTCGATCATCAGCTCCGTCATCGACGTAATTCTGTGCGCCGTCATCCTGTACAACGCGCACAAATATAAGAGCGTGCTTACCACGGTGCTCGGCATAGTCCAGCTGGTGGGCTCGCTCGTCTTTGCGGGCATGACGCTGCCTGCGGCCGAAGCCGTCACGGCGACGCCGCTCTACCTAGACTACATGAGCGTGATCATGGTCCTCGCCGTCGGCATCGTCGGCAGCCTTATCTGTATCTACGCTTTGGGCTACATGAAGGACTTCCAAGCGCACGATGAGCACGAGGCCGCACTGCGCGGGCAGACCGCGCCCGACCGTCGCCCGCAGTTCCTGGCGCTTATGTTCCTGTTCCTCTCGGCCATGTTCGTCATCGTGACGAGCGACAACCTTGAGTGGCTGTTCTGCGGCTGGGAAATTACCACCGTGTGCTCGTTCCTTATGATTGGCTACACGCGCACGCCCGAGGCCATCAAGAACGCTTTCACCCAGATCATCCTTAACATGCTGGGCGGTATCGCGTTTTTGGCGGGCCTTATGTTCTTGCACGTTAACGGCATGCCGCTGACCATCTCGGGCATGATCGAGCTTTCCGGCGCCGGTACCGCGCAATCCGCACTGCTGGTGATGCCGGTCATCCTGTTGTCGCTCGCCGCACTCACCAAGGCCGCACAGATGCCGTTCCACACTTGGCTGTTGGGTGCTATGGTTGCCCCCACTCCCACGAGCGCCCTGCTGCACTCGTCAACCATGGTTAAAGCCGGCGTGTTCCTAATGGTCAAGCTGAGCCCGCTCTATGCTATCTATCCCGTAACCGGCTTTATGGTCACGAGTGTGGGCGCCATCACGTTTTTGCTTGCTGCCCTCATGGCCATCTCGCAGAGCAACGCCAAACGCGTGCTCGCGTACTCCACCATTTCCAACTTGGGCCTCATCAGTGCCTGCCTGGGTGTCGGCGCGCCCGAGGCCGTATGGGCGGCCATCTTTCTGATCCTGTTCCACACGGTGGCAAAGTCGCTGCTGTTCCTGTGCGTCGGCACGGCCGAGCATCACATCGGCAGCCGCGATATCGAGGACATGGACGGTATGTTCAGCCGCATGCCGCACCTGACGCGCCTGATGATGCTGGGTATCATGGGCATGTTTGTGGCGCCGTTTGGCATGCTCGTGTCCAAGTGGGGTGCCCTGGTGGCGTTTGCGCAGACTGGCAACGTGCTCATGATCATGGTGCTTGCCTTTGGCTCGGCCGCGACGTTCTTCTTCTGGGGCAAGTGGCTTGCCAAACTTTCGGGTGTCGACCCCACGGCTCAAAACGTTGAGGTCAATGTCCATAAGACCGAATGGATGGCGCTCAACACCATCGCCGCGTTGCTGATTCTGTGCTGCGTGGCGTTTCCGATTATCTCGAGCGGTCTGGTGTCGCCTTACTTGGCCATGGTGTTTGGCCGCGTGCCGTACGTTATCGGCAAGGACGCTATGTATCTGATGGTGGTTATCGTGGCGTTTATCGCCGTGGTGCTGCTGACTTCATTCCGCGTGAGCAACAAGCCGCACGTCAACGTGTACCTTTCGGGTGTGGGAACCGACAAATATCGCCATTTCCGCGGCTCGATGGGACACGAGGTGAAGGCCGAAAAGCGCAATTGGTACTCGGAGGACGCCCTTGGCGAGAAGCGTATTGGCCCCGCGGGTAGCGTCGTGTGCTGCAGCATTATCTTGTTTGCGCTGCTGTGTTGCGCGTGGATTGGGCCCGAGCGGCTTGCCATGAGCGCGCCCTCGGTGCTGCGCGGCAAGTATTTTGAAGGCTCGGGCGTCGTGGGCATTTTTATTGGCACCGTGGCGTTTGCCTTGCTGGCGCCGTTTGTGGGTGGCTTGATCGACGGCGTTGACCGTAAGCTTTCGGCCCGCATGCAGGGCCGCGTGGGCCCGCGCCTGCTGCAGCCCTTCTACGACGTTGCCAAGCTCCTGCGCAAAGCCCCTGCCAGCGTAAACACCATGGACGATACCTACATGGCGTGCGCGCTCATCTTTACCGTCGTGGGCGGCGGCATCTTTGTGTCGGGCTCCAACACGCTGCTGTGCGCTTTTATGGTGACGCTCGCCGCGATCTTTGTGGTGCTGGCGTCCGCCTCGACGCAAAGTCCGTTTGCCCAGGTCGGCGCCGATCGTGAGTTGCTGCAGGTTATGAGTTACGAGCCCGCCGTTTTGCTGATGAGTGTGGGCCTGTATCTTGCCACCGACAGCTTCGATTCCATCGCCGTAACGGGGCAGTCGGCTCCCATCATCGTGTACAGCGCGCCCATTTTCCTTGCGCTGCTCGCGGTGCTCACCATCAAGCTGCGCAAGTCGCCGTTCGATCTTTCGTACTCGCATCATGCGCATCAGGAGATCGTCCAGGGCGTCGCCACCGAGATGAGCGGCGGCACGCTGGCCAAGATGACCCTTATGCACTGGTGCGAGACCGTGCTGTTTTTGATGTGGGTGGGCATGTTCTTTGTTTGGGACAACCCGGTGAGCTGGGTCGTAGCCCTGGTCGTGATGGCTGCGACGTATTTTGTCGAGGTGCTGATCGACAACACCTTCGCACGCAGCACCTGGCGCAGCTGCTTTAGGCTCGGATGGGGCGTGGCGCTGGTGTTTGGCCTGCTCAACCTTATGCCTATCCTCGTCGACGTATTTATTTAGGAGGCGGCATCCATGGATCATAAAATGTCGCGCTCGCCGTGGGTTATTCATTACGACGGTTCGAGCTGCAACGGATGCGATATCGAGGTGTTGGCCTCGCTCACGCCGTTGTTCGATGCGGAACGCTTTGGCGTGGTCAACACCGGCAACCCCAAGCATGCGGATATCTTTTTGGTGACGGGGTCGGTCAATGCTCAGAACCTGCCCGTCGTGCGCCAGATCTACAACCAGATGCTCGAGCCCAAGTGCGTGGTGGCCTGCGGTATCTGCGCGTGTTCGGGCGGCGTGTTCCGCGATGCCTACAACGTGATCGGCGGCGTGGACCGCGCAATTCCCGTGGACGTGTACGCGCCCGGGTGCGCCATTCGCCCCGAGACGGTGATCGATGCCATCGTGGAGGCATGCGGCATCCTGGACCAGAAGGAGGCCGTGATGCGCGCCGGCGGTGACCCGCTCACCGTGGGCGGCGCTGCTATCTGGGATGGCGGCGTTGAACTGGGCGAGGACGGGTTTGTGGCTGCGGGGGCCGGGGTTGAGGCCGGCGACGCGCCTGCCGAGAAGCCTGCCGCGCCCGCCGCTGCAAAGGAGGCCGAGTAATGCAAAAGGCTATCTATACTACCGTCGGGATCGATGAGCTGTTGTCGCATGTGCAGGCGCTCAAGGGTGCCAGCGCGCGCTTTGTGCAGATGCATGCCGAGCGCTGTGTGGACGACGGATCGTATCGCCTGGTCTATACGTTTATCAACGTTCGTGTCGCTCAGGAGCATATTGCGCAGGACGGCAGCTATGCGATCGAAAACCTGGTGGTTGATGGTATCGACCAGTACCAGGAGATTCCGTCCATCAGCTCGTACTATCCGGCGGTATTTCCGTTTGAGAACGAGGCACACGATCTGTTTGGGCTTGCCATTACTGACATGCAGGTCGACTTTAACGGCTTTTTCTACCAGGTCTCGACCGCCGAGCCCATGAGCGTTATTACGCCCGAGGTGAAGGCTGCGCGCGAGAAAGCCATGAAGGTCCGCGCCGCTGCCGAGGCCAAGGCGCGCAAGGCCGCAGCCGAGAAGGCCGCCGCTGCCGCGGCCGCTGCGGGGGAGGGCGCTGCGGGCGCTGGCGATGCTGCGGGCGCTGCCGTCGCTCAGCCCGCTGCGGCTGCCGGCTCCAATGCTCAGCATGACGATGCCGCTGCCAAGGCCGCGCTCAAAGCCGCCGAGCTGGAAGCAAAGCTCGCCGCCATGGATCCCGAGAAAGCGGCCAAGGTCCGCGCGGCGCTTGCCGCCAAGGCCGCCCGCGACAAGCAGAAAAAGGAGGCGTAAGGTCCATGGCGCATCGCTCCGTTATTCCGTTTGGCCCGCAGCACCCGGTGCTGCCCGAGCCGCTTCATCTGGACCTGGTGATCGAGGACGACCGCGTCATCGAGGCAATTCCGCAGATCGGCTTTGTGCACCGCGGGCTCGAGAAACTCACCGAAAAGCGCGACATGCACCAGTTTGGCTACATCGCCGAGCGCATCTGCGGCATCTGCGCCGTGGGCCACAGCTGCGGCTATGCCAGCGCCTGCGAGCGCATGCTCGACATCGAGGTGCCCGGCCGCGTGCAGTACATCCGCACCATTTTGCACGAGCTTTCGCGCGTTCACTCGCACCTGCTGTGGCTGGGCCTGCTCGCCGATGCTTTTGGCTTCGAGGCGCTGTTCTATCGTTCGTGGACCCTGCGCGAGCAGATTCTCAAGATCTTCGAGAGCACTTGCGGCGGCCGCGTGATCCTTTCGATTAACGAGATCGGCGGCCTTAAGCACGACATCGAGGACTCCGAGCTGGCGGGTATTGTCCAGACGCTCGATGCCATGCGTCCCGACTACGAGGCCCTGGCGCATACGTTTTTGGACGACAATAGCTGCGGCGAGCGCCTGCATGGCGTGGGCGTGATCAGCAAGAAGGATGCGCTGGAGCTTTCGATGGTCGGCCCGTTCGGCCGCGCCTCGGGCGTGGACTACGACGTGCGCATGTTTGGCGACGGTGCCTATGCGGACCTGGCTGCATTTGAGCCCATCATTGCCACCGACGGCGACTGCTATGCCCGCTGTCAGGTGCGTTGTGCCGAGGTCACGCAGGCCATGGACATCATTAAGGAGCTTGTGGGCAAGATTCCGCACGACGGTATCGGTGGGCGCACCAAGCTTACGCCGGCCGACGGCGCGCGCGGCGAGGTTGTGATTGAGCAGCCGCGCGGCGAGGCGTACTACTATGTGCGCGGCAACGGCACCAAGAACCTGGACCGTTTCCGCGTACGCACGCCGACGTCGCAAAACCTGGCGGGTCTGACACATGCGCTGCAGGGCGTGCTCCTTGCCAACGTGCCCATGATTATCTTGACCATCGACCCCTGCATTAGCTGCACGGAAAGGTAGGCGCGGCATGAGTTTGCTGACATTTGCCAAGACGGCCTTGGGTTCTATGGTCAAGCAGCCGGTCACGGTGTGCTATCCGCAGGAGAAACTGACGGCGCCCGAGCGCTTGCGCGGGCATATCGTTAACGACATGGATGTGTGTATCTGCTGCGGGATGTGTGCGCGGCGTTGCCCGGCGGGCGCGCTCGCGGTCGATCGCAAGGGTGGAACGTGGTCGATCGACCCGTATGCCTGCGTGGTGTGCGGCGAGTGCATCGAGAGCTGTCCCAAACACTGCCTGAGCATGGACACCGCTCGCACTCCAGTTGCGGCGAACAAGACTCCCACGGTAGAAACCAAGCCGGAGTAGCGTTGGAATAGAGTTGGAATAGGGGCCGGTGGGGCAAAATTGCCCCACCGGCCCCGCGCATGAGCGCGCGGTTGGGCCGCCACGAACAAAACCATGTCGGATTACGGGGCTGGATAGCGAACCTCCGACCATACGGTAAATTGCAAAACCAAAACCGCAGGTAGACTGCTTGCTGTTTTTGAAAAAATGAAGGTATGGATGAGGGCTCCGGCTTTTGCCCCGTAATCCGGCATAGTTTTGAAATAGCACCATATCCGTAACAGCCCTTTAACTCCCGTGGACGGAGGAAAACGGACCATTTTGGCCTTGCGAGGGCTGCCGCGTGACCCGTCTGCCACGAAATGGCCCCATCTACTACGTTTAAGCCGCTACCCTCAACCATGGCGAAAAACGCAAAAACAAAACTGCAGGTAGAACGCCTGCGATTTTTCATGAAAAGCGGTTATGGTCGGGGGTATCGAGTCAAACGTAGTAGATGGGCCGATTTCGTAGCGAGCACCACCAATTGATCCCCCGGAGACGGAGGAAAACGGATCATTTTGGCCTGTCGGCTCCGAGCCGCACCCGTTTTCCTGCGAAAACCCTCGTGTCTCAACTTTGGTGAGACATTTGTCTCACGCCCAAAATCAAATCTGGAACGTGTGTCACCTGCCCTAATTGTGTTTCATTCCGTAACTTTAGGCTGATGCAAGGTCTGAGACCGCGAGAAGGGAGACGCGATGAGTAAGTACACGAGGGGTCTCTTGGCGGTGATACTTGCCGTAGTGCTTGTGTTGCCGGCTGCAGCATTTGCCATGCTGCCCGAGGCCAACGCCAGGTCCAGCACCGGAATGGACGGACCGACAGTAAGCGGAAAGATCGTCGACCCCCATACAAGCGACAACTGGACGTATTGGGCCGCCGGCTCTGACGACAGCGGCAAAATCACGACACAAAACGTCGGCCGAATCTGGACCGACAAGACAGTCGAGGCCGGCGAGGGGTCAGACTTCCTCACCACACTTTCGGCGATATCCTCGACGTCCAACACGACGACGACGGTCCCCAAGCCGCTCGACATTGTACTGGTGCTGGATGCTTCTGGCTCAATGAACGATCCTATGAGCTCAAGCGACCGCACCAAGCGCATTGATGCGCTGAAGACCGCGGCCAATAGCTTTATCGAAAAGATCGCCGAAGAAAATGCAAAGATCTCGGATGAGTCCAAGCAGCATCGGGTCGCAATTGTAAAGTTCTCGGGCTATAAGACTGATGAGGTCGGCAACGGCACTTATCGTGAAGGCGGCCACACTTACAACTATTCGCAGATCATGAAGAGCCCGACGCCTTGCTTGGGCGATGGCGTAAACAGCCTCAAGAGTACGGTCAGCTCCATTTCACCTGCCGGCGCCACACGTGCCGACTATGGCATGGATCTTGCCAAGGACATTTCTGGCCGAGCGGACGCCAAGAAGGTTGTCCTGTTCTTTACCGATGGTTCGCCCACGAGCTACAGCAGCTTTGAGCCCTCGGTTGCCAATGGCGCCATCAACAAGGCGAATAGCATGAAGAAAGACGGCACCGTCATTTACACCATTGGCGTTTTTAGCGGCGCGAATCCCAGCGCCGACCCCACGGCCTCCAGTACGATTAACGAGAATAAGTTCATGCACGCCGTGTCGAGCAACTATCCTGCGGCCTCGTCCAGTATTTCTTACTGGGGCGAATGGACCATCAACTTCGGTGCGCGTGCAGAAAATGCCAATTACTACAAGTCGGCGAAGAACGCCAAGGAGCTCGAGGATATCTTCAAGGATATCTCCGAGAGCATCACCGAGGTTGTTGGCTACCCGACCGAAACCCATGACGGCTACGCCAATAAGTCCGGCTACATCACGTTTACCGACGAGCTGGGCGACTATATGCAGGTCGACAACTTTACCGAAGTCGAATACAACGGCACGACGTTTGTCGATCCGGTAAAGTCCACCACGGGCAATGTCGATGCCTACGCCTTTGCCGGCGAAGCTGCGAACCTGGTCATTACCGTCCAGCGCGCCGCGGCGGGCGACTCCCAGCAGGGCGATATTGTAGAGGTCAAGATCCCCGCGTCGTTGATCCCGCTGCGCAACTTTGACGTTGACGAGACCAAGGGCACGCTTACGGTCAACGATGTCGATCCCATCCGCGTGAAGTATGCTTCGAGCGTCAAGGCTATCGCGCGCGAAAACTTGTTCACCCCTGATGAAGCGCTGAAGAAGTATATCGATGAGAATGCGATCGACGAGCAGGGCTCCAAGTCTGTTGCCTTCTATGCCAACAAGTGGAGTGGTGATCCGGACCTGGGCGACACGATCGCCAACTTTAAGCCCGCCGCCACCAACCGGTACTACTTCTTCCAGAAGCAGACGCCCATTTACACGGATCCCGCCTGCACGCAGCCCGCGAAGGAGCAGTTGGCGAGCGACCGCCTTTATTACTACCAGGATGAGTTTGAGATAGCGGACGCCAGCCACAAGCTCGACCACGGCACCACCGTCATCGAGTTTGCCGGCAGGCATGCTGCACAGTTTGCGGACGCCGTGGTTGCCGACGAGAGCGGAAACCTGTCGTTTAGCGCCGGAACCGCACGCCTGGCATTTATTGACGAGCTTCATACCGACAAGAATCCCAACGCGACCGGCACCGCGTCCGGCGTGCTCAATCCCAGGTGGAATGACACGTCATCCAAGGCGACCGCGACGCATATCAATTCCTACCTGGGCAACAACGGCAAGATCAGCTATAAGTACAACATGACGCCGGCAACGGTGGATACCAAGGCCAGTTTTGGTCTGACCAAGGTGCTCGAGGGCCGCGCCTGGACGGATGCGGACGAGTTTAAGTTTGAACTCTCCGCGACATCCGAGAATGACGCCCCGATGCCCACATCCGCGACCGCGACCGTGACCAAGGACAACACAGCCATCGGCTTCGGTGAGATCACCTACACCGAGCCCGGCACGTATGTCTACAAAGTCAGCGAAAAGAACGCCGGGACCACGCTCGACGGCATCACCTACAGCGGAAACGTTGCGGAGATTACCGTGACGGTAACGCCCAACAAGAAGGGTAAGCTCAGCGCTGCCGTGGAGGTGACCTCGGGCAAGGCCAAGTTCGAGAACACCTACACTACGAATCCTGTTGAGTCCAGTGTTACCAGTCAGATTGCCGTAGCCAAGGTCCTGACCGGGCGCGACCTTACAGCCGGCGAGTTCAGCTTTGAGCTGCGCGAGGTTAAGGGCGGGGACTCTGAGCTTATCGAGACCGTTGAGAATGACGCCGAGGGCAACGTTACGTTCAAGCCCATCAAGTACACCGAGATCGGTCAGCACACCTACACGCTGCATGAGGTTGCAGGCGACGCCGGTGGTATTGACTATGACAACGCGGTCTACACCATCGTGACGACCATTGCCGACAACGGCAAGGGCGAGCTTGTGGCTACGCATGAGCTGAAGGGCGCCGAGGACGTTAAGAGCATCGAGTTCAAGAACGCTTACAATCTGACCCCCGAGAGCTTCAGCGTCACCGACCAGATCACCGCGACCAAGGTTCTGGACGGCCGCGACCTCAAGGAGGGCGAGTTCTCCTTCGAGCTCGTCGAGGGTAACGATGTCGTCGCCACCGGCACCAACGCTGCCGACGGCAAGATCACGATGAGCGCCGTGAAGTACACCGAGGCTGGCAAGCACACCTACACGCTGCGCGAGGTCAACGGCGGAACCACCAGCAACGGCATCTCCTACGAGGGCAAGACCTATACCATCGTGACCACCATCACCGACAACGGTGACGGCACGCTCGGCGCTGCGCACAAGCTGCAGGGCGCCGAGACCGCCGAGTTTAAGAATTCCTACAACCTGACGCCGTCTAGCTCCAGCGTCACCGACCAGATCACCGCGACCAAGGTTCTGGACGGCCGCGACCTCAAGGAGGGCGAGTTCTCCTTCGAGCTCGTCGAGGGTAACGATGTCGTCGCCACCGGCACCAACGCTGCCGACGGCAAGATCACGATGAGCGCCGTGAAGTACACCGAGGCTGGCAAGCACACCTACACGCTGCGCGAGGTCAAGGGCAACGCCGGCGGTATCACTTACAGCGATGCCAAGTTCACTATCCAGACCACCATCACGGACAACGGCGACGGCACGCTCGAGGCGAAGCATGTCCTGAAGGACGCCGACGAGGCGAAGTTCAGCAACTCCTATAAGCCTGGCTCCAAGGAGTCCAGCGTCACTGACCAGATCACCGCGGCCAAGTCCCTGGACGGGCGCGACCTCAAGGCCGGCGAGTTCCGTTTCGAGCTCGTCGAGGGCAATAGCGTGGTCTCCACCGGCACCAACAATGCCGACGGCAAGATCGTGATGGATTCCGTCACTTACACCGCGGCTGGCGAGCACACCTACACGCTGCGCGAGACCAAGGCCAGCACCACCGAAAACGGCATTACCTACAGCACCGCTGAGTACACTATTGTGACCATCGTAAAGGACAACGGCGACGGCACCCTTAGCGTGGAGCACAAGCTGCAGAACGCCGACGAGGCGATCTTCGAGAACACCTACACGGTGACCCCCAAGAGCTCCAGCGTCACCGATCAGATTAAGGCGACCAAGTCCCTGACCGGGCGCGATCTCAAGGAAGGCGAGTTCTCCTTCGAGCTCGTCGATGGCAACGAGGTCGTTGCTAGGGGCGTCAACGCCGCCGACGGCAATATCGCGATGAGCCCCATCGAGTACACCGCTGCCGGCAAGCATACCTACACGCTGCGCGAGGTCCCGGGCGACGCCAACAACGGCATCACCTACGACGGCAAGACCTACACCATTGAGACGACCATCACCGACAAGGGCGACGGCACGCTCGAGGCGAAGCATGTCCTGAAGGGCGACGACGAGGCGAAGTTCAACAACAGCTACAAGCCGAATCCTGACGAGTTTAGCGTTACTGACAAGATCGCCGCGACCAAGTTCCTGACCGGGCGCGACCTCAAGGACGGCGAGTTCTCCTTCGAGCTCGTCGAGGGCGAGGGCGAGGACGCCAAGGTCGTCGCCACCGGCAAGAACGACGCCGAGGGCAAGATCACGATGGGCGCCGTGAAGTACACCAAGCCCGGCAAGCACACCTACACGCTGCGCGAGGTCAAGGGCGGAACCACCAGCAAGGGCATCGCCTACAGTGACGCCAAATACACTATCGAGACCACCATCACGGACAACGGCGACGGCACGCTCGAGGCGAAGCATGTCCTGAAGGACGACGTCAAGGCTGCAACTTTCGAGAACGCTTACAGCGTGACCCCGCTCGACGCAGAGCTCGACTTTGACCTGAGCAAGGCCATCGACGGTCGCGACTGGACGGACTCCGACAAGTTCAGCTTTACCATCACCGCTCCCGAGGGCACCCCGCTGCCCGATCCCGCAACCGTAACCGTGAGCAAGAAGGACGCGAAGGACGGAATCGCCGTCATCAAGTTCGGCAAGATTCGCTACACGGCTGCCGGAACCTACAAGTACGAGATTCGCGATAACGCGGGTAATACGGTCGGCATGACGTATGACTCCCACGTCGCGACCGCCGAAGTAACCGTGACCGAGGACGGCGATGGCAACCTGACCGCCAACGTCACCAAGAAGGAAAACGGACGCTTTACCAACACGTACCGCACTGAGCTTAACTACACCGCGGCCGGCGGTCTGTGGCTCAGCAAGTATCTGGACGGCCGCCCCATGACCGAGGGCCAGTTCACCTTTACCGTGACACCTGCTGACGACGCCTCGGCTCGCGCGCTCGGTCTGCTGCCCGGGGCCAACAGCTTCAAGTCCCCCGAAGCGGCAGAGGCAACGGTCGGACTGATCGACATTCTGGCTGGTCATGAGGTTAAATTTACGCAGGCTGACGCCGGCAAGACCTTCAAGTACACCGTGGCCGAAAAGAACGACGGCCAGCCCGGTTACACCTACGATGACGCCGTACGCACGGTGACGATCGCCATCGCCGACGACACCGCCGGTACGCTCACTGCTACGACGACCGTTTCCGGTGGTCCCGAGGGCACGCATGAGACGGTCCACAAGAGTGGCGAGAACAAGGTCGAGAAGGCCCTGGTGCCGTTCCACAACAGTTATAGCGCTACGACCAACACGCCTGGTGGCACCGCTGCTCAGGTCGTTGCCGCCAAGACCCTGACCGGTCGCCCGATGGTCGACGGCGAGTTCTGGTTCGGTATCGCCTATCAGGGTGAGCTTGTGGGTTATGAAAATCTCAAGCCCAATATCGGCGGGCACGTGAGCTTTGATGCTCTGCACTACGACACCAAGATGCTTGCCGATCTTGAGTCTGCTGGGCTTGCCCATCGTACCGATAAGGACGGCAAGCTTGCCTGGACCATTAACTACACGGCCTACGAAGATTTATTCGGGCTGCCAAATGGCGTTTCCGCTACAACGTGGAGCTTTGGCTTTAAGGTTATCGTCGTCGACAACGGTGACGGTACCCTGACGGCGACGGTCGACTACGGCGGCGTCGAGCCCTTGTTCGAGAACGTCTACGGCGCCGACGCCGTGGATGCCGCGCTCACCGGTACTAAGAAGCTCCAGGTTGCCGAGGGCCTGACCCCGGCCGACATCACGGGTAAGTTCACCTTTACCGTGACCGCCGACGAGGCAGGTGCCCCGATGCCCGAGCGCACGACCGTAACCAACGACGCAGCCGGTAACGTGGACTTTGGCAAGATCCACTTTACGCTCGAGGACCTCAACCGCGCTCTGGGCGTGACGGACGATGCGACCGATAAGGCCGAGGCGGACGAAGCTGACGAGGCCGAGGCCGACGAGGCAGAGGCTGAAGAGGCCGACCCCGCCGCTGACGCCAATGTCGACGAGTCCGAGCCTGCGGCCCCCACCGCTCCGCGCTCGCACACCTTTGCCTATACGGTGACCGAGACCGGCAGCGCCCCTGGCGTGACCAACGATGCCAACGCCACGCGCAAGGTTTCCTATACCGTGACTGACGACGGCGCCGGACATCTGAGCGTCGTGCGCAACGGCGACGACGGTGCGGCCTTCACATTCATCAACACCTACAGCGTAACGCCCACCGACTCTGTCGTGACCGATCGGGTCAAGACGGTCAAGCGTCTGACCGGACGCGACCTTGCAGCCGGCGAGTTCACGTTTGATCTGCTCGAGGACGGCGTGGTTGTCGCTAGCGGCACCAACGACGCCAACGGCACTGTGACACTGAGCCCGATCCGCTACGAGGCGCCCGGCACGCACACGTACACGCTGCGCGAGGCTTGCCCCAATGCGCTCGGCCTGTACAAGGGCGTCACCTATGACGGTACGACCTACACCGTCGTGGCCACCGTCTCTGACAATGGCGATGGCACACTGGCCGTGACGCACAAGCTCGAGGGAACCACCGAGTCGGCTGGTTTTACCAACAAGTATCACGCCATGCCCACCCAAGTCTCCATCGGCGCCATCAAGGTGCTCGAGGGACGCGAGCTCAAGAAGGACGAGTTCAGCTTTAAGCTCGTTGGCGAGGGCATCGAGTCCACCGTCACCAACGATGCCGACGGCAAGATCAACTTCGACAAGCTCGAGTACGACGAGCCCGGTACGTACGTCTACACCATCAGCGAGGTCAAGGGTGACGAGGCCGGTATGACCTACGACAAGTCCGTCTTTACCGCGACCGTTAACGTGGTCGACGACGGCGAGGGCAACCTCAAGGCGAACGTTGCCTTTACCAAGGGCGACAAGAGCGTCGAGGGTATCGTGTTCAACAACACGTACAAGAAGCCCGAGACGCCCGTGCCGACGCCCGACCCCGGCACGCCCAAGACCGTGACGAACATCGTCAAGACGGTCAAGGGTTTCCTGCCCACCACGGGTGACCAACAGGCTGCCGCTCTGCTTATGGCATTTGTCATCGCCATGGCCGGCGTCGGAGCCCTAGTCTGGGGTATCCGTAAGCGCTAGGCACGTCGACAGCGCCCGGGGCCAAAA
>CALJNY010000089.1 GCA_937981515.1 uncultured Collinsella sp.
TCTTCCACACCTCCATGAAGGACGTCTGGGACTACGTCAACCGCTTCGCCGAGTTCAACAACTACGTCAACTCGCCGGTCGCCAACTTCCACGGCAACATGTACAACATGCCCTTTAACATGAACACCTTTGCCAAGATGTGGCCGGGCGTCGTCACGCCGGCGGACGCCAAGGCAAAGATCGCCGAGCAGGTGGCCGCCGAGAACATCGGCGAGCCGGCCAACCTTGAGGAGCAGGCGCTGTCCCTCGTGGGCCGCGACATCTTCGAGACGCTCGTGAAGGGCTACACCGAGAAGCAGTGGGGCCGCGACTGCAAGGACCTTCCCGCGAGCATCATCAAGCGCCTCCCCTGCCGCTTTACCTACGACAACAACTACTTCAACGACCGCTACCAGGGCATCCCCATGGGCGGCTACACCAAGATGGTCGCCAACATGCTCGAGGGCGTCGAGGTGCGCTGCGGCGTGGAGTACAAGGAGCTGGCCGCCGCCGAACCCGACATCGCCGCCAAGACGATCTACTGCGGCCCCATCGACGCGTTCTACGACTTTAAGCTGGGCACGCTGGAGTACCGCAGCCTGCGCTTTGAGACCGAGACGCTCGACGAGCAGGACCACCAGGGCGTTGCCGTGGTCAACTACACCGAGCGCGAGATCCCCTACACGCGCATCATCGAGCACAAGCACTTTGAGTTTGGCACGCAGGACAAGACCGTCATCACGCGCGAGTACCCGGCCGACTGGAAGCCCGGCGACGAGCCCTACTACCCCATCAACGACGCCAAGAACGAGGCCCTCTACAAGCAGTACGAGGAGCTGGCGGCGCAGGAGGGCGACGTGATCTTCGCCGGTCGCCTGGGCGGCTACAAGTACTACGACATGGACAAGGCCATCGCCGCGGCATTCGAACTCGCCCGCAAAGAGCTGGGCGTGGAGCCCACGGAGGCGTAAAGGTCCAAAACGGGCCTCTGCGCGAGCCGAAAACAGCACAAGCAGGCACGCCAACGCCGGCAGGAGCAATTTCGCCCCTGCCGGCGTTTTAGTATGGAGACGGATTGGCTGTTCTGTCCATTATCTGGTCGATGATATGAGTGGACACGGCCTGCCACAGGGGCAAAAATCGGAAGTATGCGGCAAATTCTAAACATACCGAGCACACCGGGATACCGCAACGCCTCCACCTGCGGTTTCTCTGCGTGAAAAGGGCGGTGTGCTCGTGGGTTCCGGAATTTGCCGCATACTTTGGGCGAGCGGTTCCGGAAGTGCGGGGAAAATCAAGATCGGCCGATCAGAACCCGGTTTTATGCTTCCGCGACCTGCGGTTTTGTTGCCAAATATCGGGTTATGCTCGGCGATTTCCGATTTTTCCCCGCACTTCCGGAAAACGCGGCTCTGCATCGTGAGTTAAAGCGTAAAACGCAGCATCCGCGACAACATCCAGTTGTCGCGAAAACGTCAAAGGGCCGTTGTCGGAAAACCGAACAACGACCCTTCTTTGTCATCGCCTCACGTAGAGTCCGCGACGACTGTATCACTGGAGACATCTTACCGTAACGCCAAGCAACCTAGCAAGGCGACGATTGGCAATGCAGCTTTTCGGCTCCAGCTTCCATCTAAATAAAACTAGGGGATGCCCTCCGTTTGGAAGGAACCCCCTTGCAAAACTATGGCCCATAGCAGGCTTTCGTTTTTCGTTTAGCAAATCATACCCCAGTGGCTGCTTGAAGAGCCGACCCATTTCCGACAAAAGCGGAGCGACCTAAATCTCCCGAACGACGAGCCTGCCCTCCAGCATGAGCTTGTGTGCGAGGTTGTTGCTACGTCCAGCAATACCGAGCGAAGTGCCATAGTAATCAAGGAGGGCGAGTACCTTGGCCACCTCTGACTCGCGAACACCCGTGGCGTAGTTTGAGTATAGGAAGACCAGGCTGGTATGCATAGCCGGATATCATTACACCTTCGTCATCGATGTCGTCCTCGGGCAGGTTAATGCCAAACACATTGGCAATAGCCGTCTCAATATCGTTTGCCATAGTCAAACGCGCGTATTGCACGCTGTCAATGTAGGTCGAGTGCAACTATTAAAACTGTTTTAAGGACATCTTCAGAGGATTTGGGGGCAACTCGTGCGACTTGCAGAGTGGAATCCTAAAACAAGCGAATGCCCAAACCTCTCATCACCGCTTTATGCCAAACATCATTCAACCTCTTAGGCCAATTTGAAATGAAGAATAGGCAGGTGCAGCAGGCGCAAAATGAATCATTGTTTAGACGATCAATCTCATTGAGCAAAAGTTCAGAATGATTGATGCCCGCCACAGTCGCAGCTAAGTCAGCCACAGGCTCGTTTGCATTTTGCGTCGCCTGCTCATTAGTTAGCCAAAGCGACCTCAGGGCATTGACGGCAATAATGCAAGCAAACGTAAAACCATCAATACGTCCAATATCCGCAAGCGAATCTCCCCTCCTGGCAACCCAGTCCTTGTAAGATCGCTGACCAAAAATCACATCTGAAGGAACAAGGGCGTCATCCAGAGAGTAATACTTCAGGGGATCAAAATCACGATATGCTTCAACCGATGGATAGTTTAGATATAGTTGACCCATATCAGTGCTATCGCAGTAATAGTCTTGCATTAGCTCAAGCCGCTTAAAATCGTGCCGATTGTCCTGAGGATCTAAGTCAAATATGAGCAAGGTGTCTGTAAAATTGGTTTCGAGAAGCTGAGCCGCATCATCTTTATCCGAAAGAAGCTCGGCGACAAAGGACCTAAGATCAACAGCCTCAAAATCGCAACCGTATTCTTGAAAGAGCTTGTCTAGAAAGTCATGAACATTAATCTCGACATGAACAATTTGATGATCATCTGCGAGGCTAAAAGATTCAAACATGCGCTCCATCAGCTGAGGCTCGCGTTTAGCACCTTCGACAATGAGCAGGACGTTCTTTTCGGACGCATTGTTCATAGCTAATCAAACTCTCCGGCACGGAGGAGCTTTTCAATGTTGTTGCCAAGCCTCAACTCACGATCGGTGGAATCGGCCAAGGTTCGAATGCCATTTTTTGCAGAGATTTGATATACGCAGTCAGGCCGCATAACGCCATTCTTAACAAGCGAAGTGTTGTGAGTGGAGCACAGTATCTGACAAGAGGCCTTGGAAGCAAAGAGCTTCAAAAGGCTCTCTGCCATTTCAAAGTGACAAAAAGCGTCAAACTCATCTATGAACAAAAAGCTGGCCGACTCGTTAAGTTCAAGCTCAGAGAACAACTTAACCAGAGTTCTTGTACCGCTAGAACATGCCTCGACAAACGGGATGCATCGCATGGGATGATTGAAATACAGAACAGGTAAACCGTCGGACTCTTTAATAACGATCAGAGACTCATCGACTCCAAAATTGCGAATAAATGACTCGAATTCCGCAACTTTGTTCTCGCGTATGATCTTGTCGATTACCTTTCTTGTTTCAAACCCTTTTAATCGAAAAACGTCCATGCGAATCAGCCTCATGCGCGAGACAAATCGTCGCAACTCCGCCAAAATGCCTAAAACATTAGTCGGAAGACTGCTCGTTATATAAGAAAGAAGACTCAACGAAGTATCGGAGAATTCAAAATTGATCCCAGCAGCACCGATTCGTTCAAGGTGGTTCTCTATGAAAACGCCGCGTGCATTATTGAAATCGAAAATGAGACTATCATCAATCGATAGGCTCTCATGAAGCCAAGTAGTCGGAGAAGTCTTCTCATAGCTGTAATTGATTTCGCGACCGTCAAATTCAAAGACATAAGTGAACTGTGCCGTGCCTCGCCCGCAATCAGCATTCAAAAACAGACGATCGTCCTGGTCAGAATAATCGAATGCCTTTGGAAAGCCGAGTGTAATGTCGAATAAAGCTGAACCGAAATTCGATTTACCAGACGCATTTCTGCCGATCAAAAGTGCGGTTTTCACGGTTCCGTTTTTAACGTTATTTTCTGCAAACTGGTAATCACGAGAAGCAGCAAAATTAAATGAAACCCGAGTCGAAAAATTCCTATAGCCATCAACAGTAAAACGCTTAAGCATGAGAGTCTCCTATCTCTTGCCGTAATTATATTACGGCAAGAGATAGGAGACCTGCATCAATTGCGTCACTACGGGAAACGTCATGCAACCAAAGCCCATCCGAACCATGAAAACCTACTGAGAGCCGCTCGAACCAGAAGTATGCGGCAAATTCCAGATATGCCGACTACACTAGATAGTGACAACGCTTCTACCTGCGGTTTCTTTACATGAAGAGGGCGATGTGCTCGATGGTTCCGAAATTTGCCGCATACTTCCGTCGGGCGATTCCGGAAGCGCGGGAAACCGAGATCGGCAGACCACACCCCTGTTTCAGACTTCCGCGACCAGCGGTTTTGTTGCCGAAAATCGGTTTGTGCTCGGAGGTTATCGATTTTTCCCAGCACTTCCGAAAAACGCACTTAAACCGCGCGTCCCGAAGCGAGAAACCGCCGGATATTTGTTTTTCCCCAAATGGGGTTCTTGTTTTGCCAAGCCGAATAGTACGTCTAAATAAAAAAAGGGCCGACGCATCAACCCTCTTCAAGTGTCGCCCGAAGGCTTCCACCGCAATTAAGCGTATTCTAGTCGATAACCTTTGCTTGTGAAAGGCGAAGATGATTCACCTAGCCAACAACCATCCATTCACTACCGACAGTACTCGAAATCTTAGAGGAATCGCCGATGCACACGATGGTAGCCGAAGCATCGGGCACATACTTGACCTCAAGAACGGAAACACCTTGCTCCCTAAGCCTAGAGGTCATCTCGGTTAGCTGAGTTTTATTCACGTCATTTTTGCTGACCAGCTTAACGCCATTGGCAGCATCTTCATTCAGGCAGGATACAACCGTGTTGTAATCGGACCAATAACAGTACTCTCCAGAAAGCCATCCAAGCTCAGTGGCGCATATCGATCCAGTCGCAGAAACAGTCTTTGGAAGCAATCCGTAGCGCTGCCTTTCCTCAAATTCCAGAACATCGCAAAATACGCGATTAGCATTAAGTAATCTCGTTCCACAATAGTCCCCGTAAAATGGCGCAAAGTGATTGCGGATAGTCCGCGACAACATCAAGTAGTCGTAGGTGTAATAGCCCATGAAAATTCGAAGACCGTCTCCCCCGGCCCCCTCAGTAGAACGGCCGAATTCAACAAGGAACTGGTCCCACATGCGCTCAATATAGGGAATTGCGAGCTTAACGCTATCCCTATCAGATAGAGGAGTATCGCTCGTCTGCTGCATTATTCCAGTGGTTTTTGCCAAATGGAAATGAGCGGCCATGCGCTCAATCGTTCGGATGAACTCAGGACGATTCCCGTCCTCTATCGCCATAATTGCGAAGAAAACACTTCTCAACAGGAGATCATTCGAAAAGCGCTGAGGTAAAAGATCACCGTATTCGCGCTCGTATGCGAAGAGCCTGGCCTCGTCCGTATCAATTGAAGAGTAACTAGATACGGAGTACGACGGAACAACATATGACGGAATGACATATGAGAGCACACGGTTACACTTAATTTGATAACGCTTAAAAAAGGTGGAAATCCAAAAGGTCACAACACCAAATAATGCCAGCTCAAACTCAAAGGCAATGCTCGAAGTATCAAGCACATCTA
>CALJNY010000090.1 GCA_937981515.1 uncultured Collinsella sp.
GCAATCTGACGTTCAATCGTCGGGCATGACCAGAAGGTCAATGCCCTCCTCTTTCGCGTCACCTTGCTCGCCTAGGGGCGTTTTCGCTGACGTATGCTCAACCTACAACGCAATTCAGCCCCAAGCAAAAAAGGCCGAAGCCCCGAAGGGTTTCGGCCTTTGTTTTGTCTGCAGCTTACAGGCGCAGTTTATCGATTCTCAATTGACCCGATGTTCTTGAGCTCGATAGAGATGAGGCCGTTGGGTTCGTTGACGAACTCGATATACTCGGAGTTCGAACCCATCTCGGCCGGGAAGCTGATCTCGATGCCCGTGTCGGTACGAATCTTGTGATTGCGCACCGCCGCGCGTTCGACCTGCTTACGCTCCACGGGCACACGCTCAGGCACCTTCTCCTCGGTCAGTGCCGCGCGCACGCTCTCCTTGATAACCGGTTCGTCCTCAAAGACCTCATCGACGATATCCCAAGGCGGCAGCTCCTCGTCATCCTCAACCTTCTCGGCAACGGCGGCTTTGACCTTAGCGAGCGCTACAGCCGTGTTGGCGCCGTGCTCTTCAGCGACCTCCTCGACCACGCGCGTCACCGTGTCGATGACCTCCTTACCCGAAACGCCCGTGTCACATTGCAGCAGGCCATCGGGAATGAGCATGCGATCCTCGCCGGCAATCTTGCGTTTCTTATCCACATAGCCGATCTCCATGGTGCTTGCACGCACGATTGCATAGCTCAGCACCTTTTGCGAAGGGTTCGGCAGAATGGCATAGTGGCGCGCGATGTCGTTACGCACCTCGCCCTCTTCGCGACCCACCTCGTGCATGAATGCCTGCTTGGAGCCCAGCAGCATCACGGCAAACCAGCGGGCATCCTCATCGTCGTCAAAGTCCGCCACAAGCACATCGGTGGACTCGGCTTTCTCAGCCTTGGTGAGTTCGGAAGAGATAAACTCCGCAATCTGCTGCGACAGGTCCACGAACTCGCGCTCGCCAAAGAAATAGCCCTTGAGCTCGCCGCCAAACGCAGAGTTCTCGGCAAACGTGGCACGCTTGTTATCGGCCGAAGTACGCGCGCGGCGCAGATGCGTGGTCACGAAGTTGCGCACGGTACGGCTCTCGATATCGAGCTCGCGCTGACTCATGACGTTGACGGCAGAGTCAAAGTCCAGGATATGCAGAATCGCGTGATTGATTTTCATATACGGCATTCCGTTCTAGATCGATTTCGGCACGAACCAGTATAGCGGTCGAGCCTGCCCTAGGCGCATCGAAGATTGATGCATCGGGGACAGGTTGCTTTGCGCCAATGGTTAGTGCAGGAGCTCGGACTGCCAAGCCTCGAGCTGTTCTGCCAAACTCTTGCCGGCAGCGGGCACGTCGATCTGGGGTCGTTTGGGCAACAGTGCGCATTTAAGGATCGCCACGATGGTCTGCGAGATAAAGCGTCGCGTATCTTTGTCAAAGCCTTGCGCAGCCTGGAGCATCACGGGCAGACTCTCACGCAGATTTCCTGCGATATCCGCAAACCGTTCGGCGTCCGTAGCCTCAAACACGGAGAACAACGCATCTACAAAACGCTCGCGCTCGCTAGGTGACACTGCAAGTAGCATCTCGCGAATGGAGCCATCAACGTATCGAGCACCGGCGGACAGGCGCTCACAGTATACGAAGTCGCAACCATCAACCACCCAGCTAAAGGGATTGTGCTGCAGCAGGCTGAACTCGGTGCTCTCAACGATGGCATAGTCCTCTTGTGTCTCGAACATCATGCCGAAGATCGACGACCGAGGTAGCGTCTTGTCGATTCGACCGGAAAGATCGGCAAAGGCGTTGCCGCTCAGAAACTCCTCGACGAACCCTGGACCATCATTGGAATACGCCCGTTCGATTCGTTCACGGGCAACATCGGAGCACATCGCCGCACCGTACACCGCAAGGTTTCCACCCTTGGAATGACCTCCGCACAAAAGCGGCCCGTCGATCGCATCCGCCGCCTCGTCCACATAACGCGCCGCGGATTCCTGGGCCGGCACAGGACACCGGAACGCCATGTTAAAGTCCTCTTTCCAGCCCACAATCGTGCTGTCGGTCCCCCGAAAGGAAAGATAGCTAAACCCCGCCGGAAACCGGAACGTCATGGTTGCAAACTGCTCCGTCGCCACCATATCGCTCACAGCACGATAGCCGCAAACGTGCACGCCACGGTAGCGAGGACTTGCTGCCACGGCCTCCAACAAGGCCATGCTCCCCTCCGGGTACAACAAGTCGTCAATCAT
>CALJNY010000091.1 GCA_937981515.1 uncultured Collinsella sp.
CCGTCACGCTCAAGTGCAGCAGCGTTATCGAACAACAGGGCATCGATATCGCCGGCGAGCAGTTGCTCAACCAGGCCCTCAAGCTCACGCGGTGCCTCGAGCACATCGCCCAGACGGCCCGAGACGTCGTCGCCCAGCGCGCCCACCAGACGGCTAACGAGCGGCGAGCTGTCGGCCATGCGAGCATCGAGCTTCTTTTGGCTCGCGAGCTCCGAGCGCACCTCGGACAGCTTGTTGCGCGCCTCGCTCTCGCGGGCACGCAGGTCCTTGAGGGCAGCGCGTGCCGTCTCGGTGGCCTCGCGCGCATCGCACTGGGCTTGACGAGCCTGGTCGAGCGCGCCTTCGAGCTCCTCAGCACGGTTGCGGCGGCTATCAAGCGATGCCGTGACCTCCTCGAGCTGCTCATCGATCTGCTCCAGGCGCGAGGCATACATGTTGTCCTCGACCTCGGCATTGGAAAGCGAATCCTTTACCTTGGCAAGCTCAAGCGCAGCATTATCGGCAACGCGCTGTACATCGCGCTGCTCGCGCGTGAGCTGCGAAATCTGCGCATCGAGCGCAACGCGACGCTCGTGGAGCTCGGCGGCGGCAGGACCAGCGGCGTCAACGTCCTCCTGGGCCTGCATATGCGCGCCGGTCACTTCCTCGAGCTGAGCACGTGCGTCCTCGAGCTCCTCGACCACGCGACGGCGCTGATGCTCGGAGCTCGAGATCTGGCCGCGCATGTCGGACAGGCGCGACACCATGTTGTGGCCCTTTTCCTCGAGCAGGCGCATGTCGGAGTTAATGCGGCCGACAACGTCTTGCATATGACGGCGCTGCTCGCCCAAATCGCCCACAAACAGGCCCTTTTCCTCGAGCATAACTTGGAGCTTCTCGAGCTCGCGCTCTTTCTCGCCCAGGCGGTATTGCGCAAGCTCAAGCTCGGCGGCGCCCTCCTTAGAGCGGCTCTCCAGGTCGTTCCACTGCGATTGCAGCGAACGCAGCTCGTCGACGGCCAGCATCTGCGTAAGCTCGTTCGCGCGCGAGGACAGTTCTTTGTACTTGCGCGCGCGATCGACCTGACGCTCCAGCGGCCGCAGCTGACGGGCAATCTCCTTATTGATGTCGCGGGCACGGGTCAGGTGCTCGTCCATCGATTTAATCTTTTTGAGCGCACGTTCCTTGCGACGCTTGTGTTTGGAGATGCCGGCGGCCTCCTCAATGAGGGCACGGCGCTCCTCGGGGCGGCTCTGCAAAATGGCATCGAGCTTGCCCTGGCTAATGATGGAATGCGTATCCTTGCCCAGGCCCGAGTCGTGCAGGATGTCCTGAATGTCCATCAGGCGGCACGGGCTCGAGTTGATGAGGTACTCGCTTTCGCCCGAGCGGTACATACGACGGGTGATGGCGACCTCGTCAAAG
>CALJNY010000092.1 GCA_937981515.1 uncultured Collinsella sp.
TGCCGGCCTCGCGGACCTCAAGGGACTCGCCGCAGCAGAAGACGTGAACAAGACCGGCGGCAACGAGGGCCTTGGCCTTCTTGTTCTGGTCCTCGTCGGTCTCGTGGAAGTAGTCGCGACGCTCGGAGTGACCGATGATGCAGTAGGTGCAGCCAGCGGACTTGAGCATGTCGCAAGAGGACTCACCGGTGAAGGCACCCTTGGCCTCCCAGTACACGTTCTGTGCACCGAGGGCGATGGGGGCAGCCTGAATGCGGTCATGGACCGTAGTGATGTCGATGGTCGGAGGGCAGACGAGCACCTCGACGCCAGCCGGAACCTCGGGCAGAGCCTGGGCCAGCTCGTCGGCGAGCTTGGCAGCCTCGGCGACGTCGTTGTTCATCTTCCAGTTACCAGCGATAAGAAGGGTGCGGTTAGGCATCGAGAAGCGCCTCCACTCCGGGCAGGGCCTTACCCTCGACGAGCTCCATGGAAGCGCCACCGCCGGTGGAGATCCAGCTCATCTTGTCGGCCAGGTTGAACTTGTTGACAGCTGCGACAGAGTCGCCACCACCGATGATCGAGGTGCAGTCGGCCTCGGCGACAGCCTCGGCGATAGCCTGGGTGCCATGAGCGAAGTTGTCAAACTCGAAGACGCCCATGGGGCCATTCCAGAACACGGTCTTGGCGCCCTTGACGGCCTCGGCGTAGAGCTCCTCGGTCTTGGGGCCGATGTCCATGCCCTCACGATCGTCGGGGATAGCGTCGGAAGCGACAACCTCGGGGACAGCATCCTCGCCAAAGTGATCGGCAACGCGGTTGTCGATGGGGAGCAGGATCTTGACGCCCTTCTCCTCGGCCTTCTTGAGCATCTCGCCGGCGCGCTCGACCCAGTCCTCTTCCTTGAGGGACTGACCGACGGACAGGCCCTGAGCCAGGAAGAAGGTGTAGGCCATGCCGCCACCGATAATCAGGGTGTCAGCGGAGTCGATGAGGTGATCGAGAACGCCGATCTTGGAGGACACCTTGGAACCGCCGACGATAGCGACGAAGGGGCGCTCGGGCTCGGCGAAGATGCCGGTCAGCGTGTCGCCCTCCTTCTCAAGCAGGAAGCCAGCGACGGCAGGCAGGTAAGCGGCGGGGCCCACGACGGAACCCTGGGCGCGGTGAGCGGTGCCGAAGGCATCGAGAACGAAGACGTCACCATAGGAAGCGAGCTTCTTGGCGATCTCGGGATCGTTCTTCTTCTCACGCTTATCGAAGCGGACGTTCTCGAGAACGAGAACCTTGCCCGGCTCGACGGCAGCGACAGCCTCGGCAGCCTTCTCGCCGTAAGTGTCGGCGACAAAGGCAACGTCGAGACCAGAGAGCTCGGCGAGCTTCTTGGCGACGGGCTCGAGGGACAGCTCGGGCTGGAAGCCGGTGCCATCGGGACGGCCGAGGTGGCTCATGAGGATGACGCGAGCGTTGTGCTCAACGAGATAGTTGATGGTGGGCAGGGCAGCCTTGATACGGGTGGTGTCGCCAACGACGCCATCCTTGATAGGCACGTTGAAGTCAACGCGGACGAGAACGCGCTTGCCGTCGACATCGATGTCGCGGACGGTCTTCTTGGTAAAGGCCATGTTTGCTTCTACCTTTCGTACGTGTCTGCCTCCCATTACGGCAGACGATTTCCTATAAAAAGGGCGCGACCCTAGGGTGTAAGCCCTATAAGGCCGCGCCCTTCTTTAGACGCTCAACGAGCTATTCGCTAAAAGCTAAATTAAGCAACGAACTTCTCGAAGTACTTGATGGTGCGGACCATCTGAGAGGTGTAGGAGTTCTCGTTGTCGTACCAAGAGGTGACCTGAACGAGGGTCTGGCCGTTGCCGAGGTCAGAGCACATGGTCTGAGTGGCGTCGAAGATGGAGCCATGGGTCTCGCCGATGATGTCGGTGGAGACGATGTCGTCCTCGTTGTAACCGAAGGTCTCGGAGATGGTGGCAGCGTAGGCCTTCATAGCAGCGTTGACCTCGTCGACGGTGACCTTCTTGTCAACGACAGCGTAGAGGTTGGTGATGGAGCCGGTCGGCGTCGGGACGCGCTGGGCGGCACCGATGAGCTTACCGTTGAGCTCGGGGAGAACCAGGCCGATAGCCTTGGCAGCACCAGTGGTGTTGGGGACGATGTTGACGGCGCAGGCGCGGCTACGACGCTTGTTGCCCTTGCGCTGCGGGCCGTCGAGCGGCATCTGGTCGCCGGTCCAGGCATGAATGGTGGTCATGATGCCGGACACGATGGGAGCGAAGTCGTTCAGACCCTTGGCCATCGGGGCGAGGCAGTTGGTGGTGCAGGAAGCAGCGGAGATGATGTTGTC
>CALJNY010000093.1 GCA_937981515.1 uncultured Collinsella sp.
CCCCAGCCCGTCGAAGTGCTCGACGGCTTCCGCGAGCTCGATGAGGCCGGCCTTGCCGCCTTTATTTCCGAGCGCGGTCTTGCCATGGACGAGGCGGACATCGCCTTCTGCCAGCAGTATTTCCGCGATGAGGACCGCGACCCCACCATCACCGAGATCCGCGTGATCGACACCTACTGGTCCGATCACTGCCGCCATACCACCTTCGGCACCGTCCTGGACGACGTGACGATCGACGACGCCGTGGTGCAGCAGGCCTTCGACCGCTACATGGAGATGCGCCACGAGCTCGGTCGCGACGCCAAGCCCGTCTGCCTCATGGACATGGGCACCATCGGCGCCAAGTACCTTAAGAAGACCGGCGTCATGACCGATGTCGATGAGTCCGAGGAAATCAACGCCTGCACCGTCAAGGTGAAGGTCGATGTCGATGGCGAGGACCAAGACTGGCTGTTCCTGTTTAAGAACGAGACCCACAACCACCCGACCGAGATCGAGCCCTTCGGCGGTGCCGCCACCTGCGTGGGCGGCGCTATCCGCGACCCGCTCTCGGGCCGCAGCTATGTGTACCAGGCTATGCGCGTCACCGGCGCCGGCGACCCCACCGTCCCGGTCTCCGAGACGCTCGAGGGCAAGTTGCCGCAGCGCAAGCTCGTAACCACCGCTGCCGCCGGCTACTCCAGCTACGGCAACCAGATCGGCCTTGCCACCGGCCAGGTCAACGAGCTCTATCACCCCGGCTACGTGGCCAAGCGCATGGAGGTTGGCGCCGTCGTGGGCGCTACCCCGGCAAACCACGTGCGCCGCGAGTGCCCCGCCCCCACCGACAAGATCATCCTGCTGGGCGGCCGCACCGGCCGTGACGGCATCGGCGGTGCCACCGGCTCCTCCAAGACCCAGAACACCGAGTCCATCGAGACCTCGGGCGCCGAGGTCCAGAAGGGCAACGCCCCGGTCGAGCGCAAGCTGCAGCGTCTGTTCCGCCGCGGCGACGCCTGCCGCCTGATCAAGCGCTGCAACGACTTTGGCGCCGGCGGCGTCTCGGTCGCCGTAGGCGAGCTTGCCGACGGCCTGTATGTCGACCTTGATACAGTGACCAAGAAGTACGACGGCCTGGACGGCACCGAGCTCGCTATCTCTGAGTCCCAGGAGCGCATGGCCTGCGCCGTCGCCGACAGTGACGTCGAGGAGTTCATGGGCTACGCCGCCGAGGAGAACCTGGAGGCGACCGTTATCGCCGAGGTTACCGCCGAGCCGCGCATGCGCATGGCCTGGAACGGTGTCGCCATCGTCGACCTATCCCGCGAGTTCCTCAACTCCAACGGCGCGCCCAAGCACCAGGTCGCCCACGTGTGCGCCCGCAGCGTGTGGCAGCCCAGCTGGGCCGGCACCACGCTTGCCGAGCGCATGACCTCGCTTGTCACCGACCTCAACGTTGCCTCCAACAAGGGCCTTTCCGAGCGCTTCGACTCCACCATCGGTGCCGCAACCGTGCTTATGCCCTTTGGCGGCAAGACGCAGCTCACCCCGAGCTCGGCCATGGTCGCCAAGTTCCCCGTGGACGGCGAGACCACCACGGCAAGCGCCATGGCATGGGGCTTCAACCCCTACCTGATGGAAGCCGACCAGTTTGCTGGCGCCTACCTGTCCGTGGTCGAGTCCATCGCCAAGCTCGTGGCTGCCGGCTTTGAGCACAAGCGCGCCTATCTCTCCTTCCAGGAGTACTTCGAGCGTCTGCGCACCGAGGCCGAGCGCTGGGGCAAGCCCACGGCAGCCGTCCTGGGCGCTCTCATGGCCCAAGTCGACCTGGGTGCTGGCGCCATCGGTGGCAAGGACTCCATGAGCGGCTCGTTTGAGGACGAGGCCGGCGAGCTCAACGTTCCGCCGACTCTGATCAGCTTCGCCGTGGCCGTGGGCAAGGCGGCCCGCGCTGTCTCCCCCGAGTTCAAGGGCCTCACGCACCGCGTCGTCCGCATCGCCCCCGCCACCTATGGCCAGGACTACCGCCCCGACGCCCAGCAGTTGCTCGCCGCGTTTGACGCCGTCGAGGCGCTCACTGCTACCGGCGATGCCCTGGCCATATCCACGCCCGGCTACGGCTGCGGCGCCGAGAGCCTCTTTAAGATGTGCGTCGGTAACCAGATCGGTATCGAGCTTGCCGAGGACGTGGACGTGGAGAGCCTCTTCACTCCGCTCTATGGCAGCTTTATCGTCGAGCTTGCCGAGGACGCCGAGCTGCCCAAGGTCGCCGATGGCGTTGTCGTCGAGCCCCTGGGTACCACCGTCGAGGGCTATGTCATCGACACCGGCTCCGAGGTCATCGAGCTCGCCGAGCTCCAGGAGGCCTGGGAGAACGGCATCGAGGGCGTCTTCGCCTACCGCAGCGCCGGCGAGACCCCCGAGGTCGAGACCATCGACTTCCGCGCCAAGGACATCCACGTGTACGGCGGCGCCAAGATCGCCCGCCCGCGCGTGATCATCCCCGTGTTCCCCGGCAACAACTGCGAGTACGACAGCGCCCGCGCCTTCCGTGCCGCCGGTGCCGAGGCCGACACCTTCGTGATCAACAATCTCACGCCCGAGGCCGTCGCCGAGAGCACCCACGAACTTGCCCGCCGCATCCGCGCAAGCCAGATCGTCATGATCCCCGGCGGCTTCTCGGGCGGTGACGAGCCCGACGGCTCCGCCAAGTTCATCACGGCGTTCTTCCGCGCTCCCGAGGTCACCGAGGCAGTCCGCGACCTGCTCAAGGCCCGCGACGGCCTGATGCTGGGCATCTGCAACGGCTTCCAGGCTCTGGTCAAGCTCGGCCTGGTGCCCTACGGTGACATCGTCGACGCCACGCCCGATGCGCCCACGCTGACGTTCAACACCATCGGTCGCCATCAGAGCCGCCTGTTGCGCACCCGCATCTCGTCCAACCTGTCCCCGTGGCTGTCGCAGTGCAGCCTCGACGACCCCTACACCGTCGCCATCAGCCACGGCGAGGGCCGCTTTGTCGCCAACGACAAGGTACTCGCCCAGCTGATCGCCAACGGCCAGGTCGCCACGCAGTACGTGGGCGAGGACGGCAAGCCCAGCATGGATCTTTCCGTCAACCCCAACGGCTCCGCACTCGCCATCGAGGGCATCACGAGCCCCGACGGCCGCGTCCTGGGCAAGATGGGCCATGCCGAGCGTCGCGGCGACAACCTGTACCGCAACGTGCCCGAGCATGTCCCCGGCGACAAGTTCATGCCGATCTTTGAGAGCGGCGTAGCCTACTTCGCCTAAACCTTTCCCATCGGGTACAATCCCTTCGGGTAACAACACCCGCCACCGGCACACCCGGTGGCGGGTTCTTTTTTGCTTCGCGCATGTAGAAAGGACATCATGAAAAGCCGCAAGCCGTATCTCGCCACCCTGCCTGGACTCATCCTGGGCTGTCTCGTTTGCTGCGCGCTCTGGGGCTCTGCCTTCCCCTGCATCAAGATCGGCTACGGCCTCTTTGGCATTCCCGCGCACGACAGCGCCTCGCAGCTGCTCTTCGCGGGCCTGCGCTTCACGCTTGCCGGCGCTCTGGTTATCGTTGGGATGAGCGCGGTCCAGCGCCGTCCGCTCGTCCCACAGGTACGCGATATCAAGCCCATCTTTATCTTGTCGCTCTTCCAGACCATCGGCCAGTACTTCTTTTTCTACTTGGGACTCTCGCGCGCCAGCGCCATGTCGAGCTCCATCATCGAGGCCAGCGCCAACTTCCTAGCCATCCTCTTTGCCGCCTTGGCGTTTCGCACCGAAAAGCTCAACGCGGCCAAGGTACTCGGCTGCGTACTGGGCTTTGCCGGTGTCGCGCTCGTCAACCTTTCGGGCGCGGACGGCACCTTTGGCTTTGCGCTCGACGGCGAGGGCTTTATCCTGGCCTCTACCGTCGCGGGTGCCCTTTCGACCTGCCTGATCGGTATCTTCTCGCGTGAGCATGACGGCGTCTTGCTTGCCGGGTGGCAGTTCTTGGTCGGCGGACTGGTCCTCACCGCCATCGGTTTGTTGATGGGCGGCGCGCTCTCCCCCACGGCGATTGCCCCCGCCATCGCGCTCATCATCTACATGGCGCTTATCTCCGCGGTCGCCTACTCGCTGTGGTCGCGCCTGCTTGCCGTTAACCCCGTCAGCCGCGTCTCGGTCTTTGGGTTTATGAACCCCGTCTTTGGCGTGCTGCTGAGCGCCCTGCTGCTCGGCGAGGGTGCTGGCACAAGCCCCGTTACCGTCATCGTTGCCCTGCTGTTGGTCTGCGCCGGCATCATCATCGTCAACAGGCCCAAAAAGGCCTAACGAACTGCCCTTATTTAACAGAGGGGATTCACATACTTTAGCTTAATGGGGTACATCGGTGAGCTGAGGGCCGCCACGCACGCAAGCGTGCGCCCCTTTTTCTAGCGTATCTGGACGCCGGCTTTCTTTTTCTCGGCCTTGACACGGTAGAGCTCCGCATCGGCAGCGCGAAGTAAGTCTTGCCAGGTATCGACACCATCGCCAACCCGTGCGTAGCCGATGGACATCCGCAACAGATACGGCACCTCGGCACGAGCGAGCTCGTCGTTAATCGCCGAACACAGGTCTATGATGTCCTGTTCCGCCGCTGCCTTCTGGAGCACCACGAACTCATCGCCGCCATAACGTGCGATAAAACCACCAGACGCCGAGCAGACCTCTTTGAGCGTAGCAGATATGACCTGGAGAGCATGGTCGCCCTCCACATGTCCATACCGGTCGTTAATCTGCTTAAAGCCGTCGGCATCCATCATAAGCAGATACACATCTTCGGCCTGATCAGCACCCGAGAACAGCGACAGCATATAGGTCTCAAAACGGTTGCGATTGTTAAGGCCAGTCAACGGGTCGGTCGAGATCAGCTGCTCCTGACAAACA
Source organism: uncultured Collinsella sp. (assembly GCA_937981515.1). Lineage (GTDB taxonomy): Bacteria > Actinomycetota > Coriobacteriia > Coriobacteriales > Coriobacteriaceae > Collinsella. The sequence goes on from CALJNY010000093.1 coordinate 4,906, forward strand.
ATGTAGAGCTGCAACATACTTAACATGATGCCGACACTAAGGCAGGGACCCGAATAAAAGACCTGAAAGACACCGGCCACCAAGGCCGGAATGGCGAAAAATGCCAAGGTTTGATAGATGGCCTTCTTTTGTAGGCTCTCGACCTTGCAAGATTGTATAAACGCATGCAGGGACGTATATATAACGTAGCAGTAGCTGACGATGGGCTGGATCATATAGACAAAACCGCGACGATACGCGCCCTGCGCATCGATATAGAACAGGGCATGCGTCCAGTAGCTAGTAAACGCCAGTACGACTACCAGCACCGCAGGCAGCGTTACAAACGCCATCCTATAGCGCGCGGTCAAAAGGCGAGAACCCTGCACCGTCTCGGAATAGATAAACCAAATGAGGCACGCGGCGGCAAAGAGCGAAAACGAAACCGCGTTGGAAATCCAGTTGGCAGCAATGCCCAGCGTGCCGCCCACACCGTCCGAAAGCGTCCAGATTATATCGAATAACATGTACGCGGCAGAGGTGTAACCGAGCGTACTAAACAATAACTGCTGGGTGCTCGAGAACAAGGAGTGGCGACTTCGCGCGGCAAGCCCGATAAGAACAATCATGCATAGCAGGAATATCTCAATTTTGAGCGCCTTAACCACTAGACGCCATCCCTTCAATATCCAAGTGGTCAGAATCGCCCGATTCGTGTCTGGACAATAAACACCCCCTACTCCGCAGGGGTAATGGGAATAATAGCAGAGCGCCCGAACGTTGCTGCAAGACAGCTTTCGTTCGGGCGCCTATACGGCGCGAATTGCACACACCGGCTTGATTGACTCGCGTCGACGATTACTCGCCGTCGATGTCGGTCGCGACGGCCTCCTCGATGGCCTCGACACCGGCAAGCGACAGATCCTCCTTGCCCTGGCAGAACTTCTTATCGACCCAGCCGGTCAGAATCGGGGCCAAGATCGCCGTGATGATGACGGCGGTGGCGATCTGAGCGTACGCAGTGGGCGCAAGCTCGGCATAGCGCGGTGCGACCTCGGCGAGGGCGACCGGCGTGGTCATGGCCGTGCCGGCGATAGTGGAGCAGGCAACGGCCGCCTTGCCGTTACCACCGCACAGGCGCTCGAACGCAAAGGTGATGGGACCGACGATAAAGAGCGTGATGAGGCCCAGCAGGATGCCCGAGATGCCGCCGGTGATAAAGCTCGAAAGGCTCATGGACGCACCAAGCTGAAAACCGATGACAGCGATCGCGGGATTGGCGCCGGGGACCAGCAGGTTCTTGATGAACGGGAAGAGGTTGCCCAGAACCATGCCGATAACAAGCGGCAGGATGGATCCGATGATGGTGCCGACGGGGATGTTAGCGAGACCCGAGACACCGAGGATGATCATGGTGACGGCGGGGCCGGCCGTAAAGAACAGGATACCGACGGCGCCCTGCTCGGACTCATCGCCAAACTCGCCCATGATGCCCGTATAGAGCGCCATGTTGCAAAACGTAATGCCGCCGATGATTGAGACCGAGCTCAGGCCCAGGAAGTTGTCGTTAAAGAAATATGCCACACCCAAGCCAAGGGCGGCCGCAACAACAAGCTTGGGGATCAGTACGACGATGCCGGTCTTGATAGCGCCCGGCGTGGACTTAAAGCTGATGCCGGCACCCACGAAGAGCAGGATCGCAGCGACGATGGTATTGGAGCCGCCACGGCAGGCAGCCGTAAAGAAGCCGCCGATCTCAAAGACCTGCGGACAGAAAGTGTTGAGCAAAAGGCCAACAATCATGGGATAGATCATGATGTCGCCCGGGATACGCGGTACCTTGAATTTCTTTTGCTCGTTGGCGGTCGCTTCCTGTGCCATGAAACCCCCATTTCCGCTGACGCAGAACAAAAGCCCACGTCACGCTTTGCTACAGTAAAGTTTGACCATGGTACCAGAAGAAGCAGACCAGCTCGGTGAGAAATTCGATTCGTTGGGCCGGGACGCTAAACGCGCCCTTGCTTTTATACAAGGCTCAAAACGATATAGAACACGATGCCCGAGACGCAGCACCACAACATCGACTTTGTCTTGATTGCCACCGCCACGACACCGGCAGCCGCAATCCAGGGAATCAAGCCCTGCCACAAGCCGGCGTCGAGAGCGCCAGGGCTTATCAAATCGTTAGCGACCAGCGCCGCAAAGGCGGCGGGCGGAATATAACCCAAGGCCTCGGTAACGCGGGACGACAGCGTTCTCCCGCGCAAAGCAAACGCCGGGGCAATGCGGAAAAACGCGATAGCCGCCCATGACGACAGCCACAGGACCAAAAACTCATTAACGGGCATCGCGAGCGCCCCTTCCTTCGGCGAAAGCATCGCACGCAAGCGCCGCGGCAACACCGACGAGCACGCTTGCCGGCACGGCGATATTCGTCCACCCCAAGAACTTGCATACGGCGACGGACACCGCGCCCGAAACCGCCGCGACAACGTTGCCGCGCGACAGCCGCTGCGAAAAGAGCAGGCAGATAAAGAGCGAGGTGCAGACAAAGGCTGCAATGGCGGTGGGAACATCGACAACGGCGCCGACGATGGTGCCCATCGTACACGAAACGCCCCATGTTGCGATAAGGATCACGTTGAGCACAAAGGACTCGCGCGGGCCCCAATCCTCCCCTTCAACCAACTTGGCAAGCGAGATGCCATATGCCTCCTCGGTAAGTGTCGCGGCAACAGCCAGCGTCTGACGCTTCGAGGCACCCGTCAGATGCGGCGCGATCGATGCCGAGTAAAGCGCAAAACGCGAGGAGATGGCGGCAACGCTCGCGATAATCGAAGGTGCCGGCACGTCCGCCAGCCAAAGATTGCAGATCATAAACTGGCCGCTGCCCGTCACAAACGTGCTGCTCAGGGCAAAGACCATCCAGGGCTCCATTCCCGTCTGCCCCATGATCATTCCGCACGGCGCGCCTATTGCAACATAGGTAAGCATCACCGGCCAGACGGTTCTAACGATTTTGAACACCATACGCTTCTCATCCTGACAAGGTCTCCGAGCCGCATGTAGCGATACGGCAGAATCATCATCCGACAGCAACCGAGTTCACCTACAATTGCCACCGGATCGAAAGACACAACTTTTTAGGAAGTCATTATGACAGCTATCGATCGAGACCGGGCGCGCGCGGCCTTCAAAAGCTACACCGATGCCTACGACGCCACCAACCCACGCATCGCGCTCAAAATCGAGCATACGTACCACGTGGCCGAGGCATGCGATGCCGTAGCGCGCGAGCAGGGCTGGTCGTCAGAAGATATTGACCTGGCATGGCTTTGCGGCCTGCTACACGATATGGGCCGCTTTGAGCAGCTGCGACGCTGGGACACCTTTAAGGACGCCGAGAGCATGAGCCATGCGGCGCTGGGCATCGAGGTCCTCTTTGGCGAGAATCCCGCCGATGCACCCGCCACGACAAACATCCGTGACTTTATCGAAACCGGTGCGCATGACGAGCTCATCCGAGCGAGCATCGCCTATCACAGCGACTTTCGCCTGCCGGCACAACTCGACGAGCGTACACGGTGCTTCTGCGATATCGTGCGCGATGGCGACAAGATCGACATTATGCGCACCATCGCCGACAGCACCGTCGATACCATCCTCAAGGTGGATGAGGACGCGTTTCTAGCCAGTCGCTTCTCGGTACCGACGCTTGCCGCCTTTGACGAGCATCGGTGCGTCGCGCGCGACGAGCGCAACGAGCCGGCGGACTACCTGGTGGGACTCATCTGCTTTATGTTTGAGCTCGTCTATCCAGCGAGCCGCACGCTGGCGCGCGAGCAGGGCGATATCTACCGCCTGCTCGACGCGCCCTTTGGCATTACGCGGCCCTTTACCGACCCCGCCACGCAGGCGACTTGGAGCCGCCTTAAGGACGAGATGCGCGACTGGCTGGCGCGCGCCTAGCGCTCAAGCTGGGCCAGCAGTTCCTCGACGACCTCGACGGCATCGCCGACAACCTTGTACTGGGCAGCACCAAAGATGGGGGCATCCGGGTCCTCGTTGATGGCGATAATGCACTCTGCCCCACCGATGCCGGCAAGATGCTGGATGGCGCCCGAAACACCGATACTCACGAGAAGCTTGGGCGAAACCGATACGCCGGTCTGGCCAATCTGATGGCGACACTCCAACCAGCCGGCCTCCACGACAGGTCGCGTGCAACCAAGCTCGGCTCCCAGAGCCTCGGCGAGCCTTCGCATCAGGGGCAGATTCTTCTTGGAGCCAATGCCGCGGCCCACCACGACCAAGCGTTCGGCATCGGCGATCGAGGCCTGCTGCCTCCACTCCTCGGCGGGAATCGAGATCTCGACACGAGCCTTAGCATCATCCGCAAGCGATATCTGGGTGATCGTACCGGAGCGGTCGTAGTCAAAGTCGGGCGCCTTAAAGATGCCGGGACGAACCGTTGCCATCTGGGGACGATGATTGGGGCAGACGATGGTGGCCATCAGGTTGCCGCCAAACGCCTGACGCGTCTGTTGCAGCAGTCCCGTCTCCGTATCCATCGAAAGTACGGTGCAGTCAGCCGTAAGGCCCGTCTGCAAGCGCACGGCAACGCCGGGTGCCAGTTCGCGGCCAAAAGCGGTCGCACCGTATAGGATGGCCTCGGGTTTGCGTTCGGCTACCAAATCGCAGATCAAGCGGGCGTAGACCTCCGCATCGTTTTGGCGCAGGCGCTCGTCGCGACAGGCCAGGACTTCGTCGGCGCCCGCGCAAACCAGATGCTCCAGGTCGCCGAGAGAACCCTCGGGACCCATACCGATCAGTGCCACCAGACGGCAGTCGCGAGCATCGGCAAGCTCGCGGCCCTTGCCCATAAGCTCATAGGCAACGGGAGTCACCGTATCGTGCTCGTCGGTCTGCGCGAATACCCAAATGTCTCGATATGCATCAAGGTCCACCGCACCAGCGGCCTCGTCACGCTCGATCGAGATAGCGTTGACAGGGCAGGCGTCGACGCACCCACCGCATAGGATGCAGCCGTCGGTTACGCGGGCGCATCGGCTGGGTCGCTCGCCTTCCACTACGATGCCGCCCGAGGCACAGGCGCGAACGCAGCGACCGCAGCCGATACAGGCTTCGCTATCGATAATCAGTCCGCTCATCTATGCCATCCCCTCGATAATCTTGGCAAGCTTTGCCGCCTGCTCGGACGCCGTCCCCTCAACGGCCTCGCACGTTTGGTCACGGTCGGGCACAAACGAGCGCACGACCTGTGTCGGCGACCCGGCAAGACCGCAACGCGCGGGGTCGGCGTTCACGTCGGCGGCACTGACCACGCGCACGTCCGCCTCCTCCGCCGCGCGAATACCGGCAATACTCGGCATACGCAACTGGTCAATCTCCTTGGCAGTCGTCATCGCGCACGGCATCTCAAGATAGACCGTCTCCTCGCCGGCATCGCAACCGTGAACGAGCGAAAGCGCACCGCACGTCGTAAAACCTGCGCTCTGCACGCAGCTCACATCGGTCACGCAGGGAATCTCAAAGGCGCCGGCAAGCTCGGGGCCAATCTGGGCCGTATCGCCATCCACCGCCATCTTGCCGCAGATGAGCAGGTCGAAGTCCTCGTCGAGCGCTTCGATGCCGCACTTGAGGGCATAGGTGGTTGCCAGGGTATCGGCGCCCGCAAAGGCTCGGTCGGTCAGCAGCAGCGCGTCGTCGGCGCCTCGAGCGATGCAGTCGCGCAGCAGCGATTCGGTCGCGGGGATGCCCATCGACACCACCGTCACGCGCACGTCCATGCCAAAGCCGATAAAGTCGTCCTTCAGCGCCAGCGCGCATTCCAAAGCGCTCGCATCAAAGGGATTAATGACCGCCTGCTTGCCATCGCGCACGATGGTATTGGTCTTGGGGTCCATCTTGACCTCGGTGCTGCCCGGCACGGCCTTGACGCACACCACCATATGGAAATCGCTCATCTTCACGCGCCCCCTTTCTGGTCGAGCTCATCCAAGAGCTTCTCCGAAAACAGGTTACCGCGACCCAGCTGCCCGGCAGGATCGAGCTGGAGCTTGAGCCGCGCCGACTCGACCATGGCCTCGTGACCGTACATCGTCTCCAAGAAGCCCGCCTTGATCTTGCCGACGCCGTGTTCTGCGGAGACGTCACCGCCCATGGCCGTGACCTCGGAAGCCCACTGGGCAAAGAGTTCTCCGCCGCGGCGATAATCCTGTGCATCGCGCGGCAGAATGTTCACATGCAGATGGTTGTTACCGATATGCCCCCAGGCGGCAGATTCAAGCCCACTTTCCGCCAGCGTGCGGCGATAGAGGGCGATAACATCGGCCAAGTGCGCGTTGGGCACCGACATGTCCGAACCCAGTTTGGTGATGGTGGGATCCATGCGGCGGCGCTCGTCGATGAGCATGTTGACGCTCTCGGGCACCGCATGGCGGAAGAATCGCTGACACTCGCGATCGACCTCGGTGCGCGCGACCCATGTCGCATCGTCACTGCCGCCCGCAAGCTCCAGTACCCACCCCAAGTGATACAGCTCCTCAGTCGCCTGGGCTTCGTCGTCGCAGTCGAGCTCCACGTAGACACAGACCTTGGCGTCTTTGTCGAGCGCAGGCAGCGAGGCAAACGCCGTCGACTGCTCGCGCTGGCGACGTAGAATATCCAGGGCGCCAGCATCGAAGTACTCGATGGCAGCCGCATGGGACAGGACGGGACGCACAGAATCGGTGAAGGACACGGCCTTGTCTTCGCTGTCGAAGAAGCAGCTCACGCCCCAAACGACCGCGGGTGCCACCTGCAGGGCAATCTCGAGTTCGGTGATGACGCCGATTGTGCCACACGCACCGATAAACAGATCGATGGCATCCATATCGTCAGCAACGAAATAGCCCGAAGCATTTTTTGTCTTGGGCATGGTATAGCCGGGAAGATCGAGCTCGAGTGTACGGCCCGCTGCCGTCACGAGCGACAGGTGGCGGCCCTGGGCAAAAGCCTCGCCGCGCCGAAGCTCAAGCAAATCGCCATCAGCCAGCACGACGTGGAGTCCCGTGATATGTGGGCGCATGGGGCCGTAGGCGTAGCTGCGGGCACCGGAGGCGTTACATGCCGCCATGCCGCCCAGACAGGCAGACGCCTCGGTGGGATCGGTGGGAAAAAACTGCTCGGGAGCCTCTTGGAACTCCTCGTAGGCCTCAAGCGATGCCTGGTCCCAACCAGCGGTCGGCAGCACCTTCTTGCTCAGCTGCTTGCGCAGCTCCGAGAGCACAACGCCCGGCTCCACGCGCAGCAGAAATTGGCCTTGTTCATCGCGGCGAAGGCCCAAATAGCGATTCATACGGGAAGTATTGAGGATATGCCCGCCGTGGGGCACGGCGCCGGCGGCAAGGCCGGTTCGGGCGCCCTGAACCGTTACCGGAACACGCTCGACATGGAGCTTTTCCAAAATGGCACGGACCTCGTTTTCCGTTGTCGGAAACGAGATGCTCGAGGCCTCGCCCGATGCGCGAGATTCATCGCGGCCATACTCTTCGAACTCGTCGGTGAAGGGTTTGATGGTTGCAGACACGCGAACTCCCCCTTTAGCTAACTACAGTGTTTGCAGGGAGATGTTACCGCATCGTTTCGTCGACGTGTTCGAGACCGTCTCCATAATTGGCGTTTTTTACGTTCGTGCAATTCGGCGAGCGGCTTGATTTCCTCGGCAGACGATGCTTTTGACACATATGGCCCCGCCGTCGCCGACCGCGCGATTGTCGCTCGAAAAAAGTTGGAGTATTTTTTGCCGCCTTTTACCTGCGGAGACGCCAATCCGTCAAGCATTTGGTCAGAAATTGGTCAAGTAGCGGCTGATAAGGTCGGCGTCGACAGCCAAAACCGATAGAAGTTTTGGCCCAGAAGCAGGGAGGTTCCCATGGCATATTACTGGCCCCAGTACGGCATCGCCATCGAAGTCGACGACGATCCCCATCTCCTGCCTTTCGACGAAGAGGCATTCCCCGATACGACGGTCTACCACGTTACCACCGATGTGATCTGCGACCCCGAGTCGTTCTCGGCGCTCGCCCACCACATCGCGCATATCCACGACATCGAGCTCCCTCCCGACTTCGACGAGCTCGTCTACTCGCGCCGTCTGATGCTTCACATGCTCTTTGGAGCGGACCCGTCCACCTTTGCGCGCGTCTATACCGCCAAGGATGCCGCATGAGCGCGAAGAAGCCACCCCACTTTACAGGCCTGGGTCGTCGCAAGAAGCTCATCGTTGCCTGCTTGGCCATCGTCTGTGCCCTTGTCGCCGTAGGACTATACGTTTGGCAGTCGCAGCCCGTACCCGAGGCGGGCGCTTCGGTTACGACGGCCGAGGGCAAAACGCGCCAGGAAATCCAAGATGAGCTCGACGCCATCGTCCGCGACAACATGATGACGATTTCGGTCGCGCCGGTCGCTCAGCTGCAGGAGGACGGCAAACTGCGCGTCAACGTGCAAAACGTCCAAGACAATAAATTTCCCCAGCGATTCCGCGTCATCCAAAACGACGAGACCATGTACGAATCCGGTGTGGTCGAGACCGGCAAGACAATCGAGACGTGCCCCGCCGGCGACATCAAAGAAGGCGAGGCGTACATCGAGATCCAGGCACTCGATGCAAAGACCCTCGACAGCCACGGCAATCCGACACGTGTCAAGGTACGGGTTGAGCAAACCGAGAACTAGCCTTCCGGCCGACACGGCACCGCATGCAATTCACCAGCATTCGTCCAATCATCGCGGGGACGGCCCGCGGCGAATAGAAAGGAACGACCATGGACATCACCAGGAACATGAACGGAGTCAGAGCGCTCGTCGTGGGCACAGGGCTCGCGCTCGCGCTCGCAATGGGCGCCGCCCCGACGCCAGCTATGGCAGCCGGGCGCGTTGGAACCACGAAGGTAATGGTCAGGACCGAGATCGACAACGTTGAGTTCAAAGTTCCGACGGTTATTCCCTTCGTCGCCAAGGCCGACGGCACGCTTCAGGGCCCCTCAGAAGACGCGACCACCATCGACAATCATTCGGCCTACGGCATCCATGTCACCAACATGAAGATCGACGCCATGAACACCTGGGCCATTGCCGCCGACGCCAAGGCCGGAACCGCGCAGAACTCCATCGACTTTAAGGTCGGCCCCGACGGCGCGCTCCAGAACGCCAGCGCCGCCGCGCAAGGGACGGGCCTCGATCTTTCCAAGAATGCAGCCTTCGACATGGGCTACCAGGGCATTGCCGGCGGCACGGACAAAATCAAGCTCAAGACAAGCGGAAACGTCGCCCGCGTCACGCGCGACATCTTCCGCGTAACCGGCGAAGGCGATCAGGTTGCGACGATCACCTGGACGGTCGAGCCCGGTGCGCACACGGCGTCAGCATCCTAGCGTTTGGGCCAGCCATGGCCTTTGCCCAGCAAGAACAGGCGCAGGCCGCCACGCAAGTGACGGTCGACCTCTCGGAGCTCGACCGCGGCGACCGCGAGGAACCGTTGGCGCAGACAGGCGACAGACGATGGCTCTTGGCAGCAGGCGCCACAGCAGCAGGCGCGGGAACCGCCGGCCTCGGTCTGCACATCAAACGCAGCCAGAAACAAAACACGGACAGGCCGCACTAAATTAGCTAAGGAGACCCCATGGCATCGAAGAACCTTTTGCCCGTCGTCGCACTCTGCGGCGCGCTCGCAACCGGAACGCCTGTCGCCGCTTGGGCGACTCCCGTCATGGCAGACTCCTTACCAGTAGCCCTAAGTTCCGCACCAAATCCGTCGAGCGCCATTGCGTGCGAGCGTTTTTCGATCGCACAGGCCGTGATCTCAACCTCGGGATGCCTTCGTCGTAATACGGACGGCTCGATAGTCGTGGATATCAAGCGTTCGAACAAGGCAAACGGCTCCCAGGCGGGGTGCGCCGTCTGCACGTGGCGCTCGGTTGTGCTCGATGCAGATGGCGATCCATGCAATTTAGAGCTGCGCATCGACATCGCTTCGGTCGATGACTCGGCGAACGGAGCGAAGGTCGCCTTCGACGGTGCGTTTTTCGAGAAAGGAGGCGGTATATGTCTGGGCTGCGCCGCCGCGAATGCAGACGATGCGCAGCCCACCCTCTCATTCACGGCATCGTTGCGGCTGACCAAAGCCGGTACCGATGTTATCGCGGCGGGAGAAGCGTCCCTGCTGTTCTACGCCGTCAGCACCAAAGACACAGACGCTCATTTCGAGAAGCCAGCCGGATCACTCAGCCTTACACGAGGGATAGAGGCAGGCCCTATTGAAATCGATGCCCACGCGCAAAGCAGGCAACGCATTCTTGCCGACCCGGCGCTTCTCGAAATGGAGTGGAACGGATCCGGAGCCATCGGAATTCTCCCCTCCGCGTTTGACGCCAAGACGCTCCCCCCAAACGACGAACCCATCAACGCAACCATACAAGAAGAGAGCGCGGACAAAGAAGCAGGTGCGGGCGACACGCCGTCGCCGACAAACAGCGTCCCAGCTTCTCTCGAAGCGCCGAATGAGCCCGCTGCCGATCCAAACGATCCCGAGCTCGCGGACAGTCTGGGGCTTGCTGATCCTCAAGAGATCGATGAAGGTAACTGCTGCGTGCTTGCTGCGCTCGACCACACAGATGTCATCGACGCTGCGAACATCGAAGTTGCCGCCGCCAATCAGCCCGTCCGCAAGTCGGCTATCATCGCATTTCCTGAATCCATCGAAGTCGTCTTTTTGCCATCGGGCGAGGTCGTGGCCCCAACACTGCTCACCTTGTTGGGCGCCAAGAATACTCGAAACGAAATTAAAAAGGTCACAGTTGTCGACCCTGCAACCACCGCCAAGCTGCGTCTATACGCCGTTGCTCCAGACGGAGGCAAGACCTTGGAATTCGATGGCGACACACTCCTGGCCTGGCGACGTCTGGACATTATGCAAGACGTCTCGTATCAGATCGAACTCGAAGGGTTTGATCGTGCCCGCGATGCCAATATCATCGCCGCGGCTATTGAATCCCCGCAGCGGCTTATGACACTGCGCTTTGAATACTATCCCTATGTCCCGACAACCACCTGAGGCTTAAATGCCGCGCATCATTCCTAATACCACTTATATAACGTATTAGATGAGTCGCGATGTACCTCGCATTTCGTTCTGCTACGATTGCCACGTTGGCATCAATACAGGAGGGCTCATGCCGGGCTTGGGAACAATCATCAACGTTGTGCTTTTAGTTGCGGGCGGTCTTTTGGGATTAGCGGGCGGCCGCTTCATTACACCGCGCATCCAAGACACGCTCATGAAAGCATCGGGGCTGTGCGTCCTGTTTATCGGCCTTGGCGGCACCATGCAAAAGATGCTCCTTATCGATGGGAAGGCGCTAGCGACCACCGGCACCACCATGCTCATCGTCTCATTCGCCCTCGGCTCGCTCATCGGCGAGGCCATCAACTTGGAGGCCGCCATCGAGAACCTTGGCGAATGGCTCAAGCGCAAAACCGGCAGCGAGGGCGATAACGAGTTCACCAACGCTTTTGTCTCGACTTCACTCACCGTGTGTATCGGCGCCATGGCCATTGTGGGATCGATCCAGGACGGTCTGCTCGGTGACTGGTCAACGCTTGCCCTGAAAGGCGCATTGGACTGCATCATCGTCTGCACCATGACGGCGTCGCTTGGCCGCGGCTGCATTTTCTCCGCCCTGCCCGTCGCCGTGTTCCAGGGGACGATCACGCTGTTTGCCGGCGCACTCTCCCCCATCATGACTACGGCAGCCCTCGACAGCCTTTCGCTCGTAGGCTCCATGCTCATCTTCTGCGTCGGCGTCAACCTCATCCGTCCTCAGACCTTCCGCACGGCCAATATGCTCCCCTCCGTCGTCATCGCCGTCATCTACGCCCTCCTGTTCTAAATCTATCTACGCAGCAGTATCTCGAACACCTGTTTGATGCTGTGCTATGATATGAGGTCACCGAAGCTGCGTTAGGAGAGGAGAAGCGGTGGCCGACCAGGACATCAAGATGCTCATCGAGCGCATTATGGCCGAGGCCCGGACCCATCAGTCTGCCCGCTTCTCACATGAAGTCTACGCAGACGAGCCGATTCTCAAAACCGGCCGACAGATGCAGAATTTCCTCCCCGACCAGTACCGTAAAAT
>CALJNY010000094.1 GCA_937981515.1 uncultured Collinsella sp.
CCGTACATGTACGGATGAATGTGGGAGGTGTTCGGATGAAGTCGATAATCAAGGGATATATATTTCGCGCTCATTAACTTGAGTGCAATAAAGCAGTGGTTATAAGATTGGTTATTATTAGCCAATGTTGTATTTGACCATTCATATTGCACGCTCATTAAGGGGGCCAGTGATGTCATCGACGCAAAAACGAGCCATCCTGCAGGTGCGCATTCGCGAAGAGGACAAACAGCATGCCGAGCGCCTCTACGACGCCATGGGCACATCGCTTGCCGAGGCCGTTCGCCTTTTTGTCGCGCAGAGCATTTTGATGCGCAAGCTTCCCTTTCAGCCGGTCGCCGTGCGCTCAAAGGACGGCACCGCCGCCTATGGATCGCTCAAAGCATATGGGGACCCCAATCGCCGCTCCGAGGAGCGCAACGCCTGGATTGAGTACCTTGCTACAGAATGCGACGATTCGATTTTGGGTCCCGAGGAAGTAGATATCCATGAGTAGCACCATCATCGACGAGACCGTCATCCTACGCTACCTGCTTGACGACGACGAGGTCCTGTCACCGCGCGCCGCCAAGGTCATCGCCACGCGCACCGCTCGCGTCTACCCCGAGATTATCACGCGCGTCGTGGTCACGCTGCGCGACGTCTATAAGGTTCCCCGCGTTGAGATTGCTACGGCCATGAGAAGGCTGCTCGATGACGTCATGGTCGACGAGCCCACCGTTGTCGCCCTTGCCGTCAAACTCTTTGGCAAGACCCATATGGACTTTACCGACTGCCTCCTCGCAGCCCGAACCGCCATCTACAACGATGATGTCGTGAGCTTTGGCAAGCCCATCATCCAAGGCATGATCGATTACCGCCGCCAGCGCCAAACCGCCGCCGACGCCCGCAGCCGCAGCACCGACGCCCGCGGCCATAGTACCGACTCCACCATCGACAAGCTCCGCCACCGCTCCCACAGCTAACCGACAGACAACGGCATCGCCCGCCCCTCAGCCCCATCCCATCCTAAGTTGCGGTGAAATACGGACTGTTTCATGCCTTTAAA
>CALJNY010000095.1 GCA_937981515.1 uncultured Collinsella sp.
GTGACACCGGTCATGAGCCAGCCCTGGATCAGACTGCAGGCAGAGCTCGCCAGATACAGGCAGAGCAAAAAGCCGAGCGTCTTGGCGATCCAGTTAAAGTCGACATCGCCGGTGCCGTTGACCTTGGCAACCAGGCCCTCGAACAGCTTGGTCGTAACCTGACCGAGCACCTTGGGTCCCACAATATTAAAGATGACCGAGCACACGGCAAAGGCGACGGCGGCAAACACGGCAATCTTGTGCTGGCCGATATAGCCGAGCAGCTGCCTCATGGTGCCCTTAAAGTCCTTGGCCTTTTCGCCGCGACGCATGCCGCCCATGCGGCCCATGGGACCACGCTGGCGGGTGGGCTTGGGAATCTGAGTCTTGGTCTCGTCTGCCATTAGCGCTCGCCTCCTTCCATAACGGCTGCAATCTCTTCTTGGGTAAGCCCCAGCTCCTCGGCGGAAAGCTGCGACTGTGCGATCTCCAGGTACGCCGGGCAGCTGCGCAGCAGCTCCTCGTGCGTGCCGGTGCCCACTACGTGGCCGTCGTCGAGCACGATGATCTGGTCGGCGTGCATGATAGTCGCGATGCGCTGGGCCACGACCACGAGCGCGGCGTCGGTAACGTTTTTGGCAAGCTCTTCGCGCAGGCGAGCGTCGGTCTTGTAGTCGAGGGCGCTAAACGAGTCGTCGAACACCACGACCTCGGGCTTTTTGGCCAGGGCGCGGGCGATGGCAAGGCGCTGGCGCTGACCGCCCGAGACATTGGAGCCGCCCTGGCTGATGGGGGAGTCGTAGCCGCCCTCGCGCTCGGCGATAAAGTCCTCGGCTTGGGCGATGCGTGCGGCCTGGCGCATGTCGTCATCGCTTACCATGTCGCCGGCAAACTTGAGGTTGCTCTCGACAGTGCCCGAGAACAGGCGACCCTGTTGCGGGATGTAACCAATGCGTCGGCGCAGCTCGGAAAGGGTCATGTCGCGCACGTCGATGCCGTCGAGCGAAATGCTGCCGCCCGTGACGTCGTACAGGCGCGGAATCAGCTGTACGAGCGTGGACTTGCCCGAGCCCGTGGAGCCAATGATGCCGAGCATCTGACCGGCATGCGTGGTGAAGTTCACGCCGCTGATGACATCGGCGCGGGCATCGGGATACTGGAAGCTCACGTCGCGGAAGGCGAGCTCGCCGCGCGGCGCGCTGGCCGCGGGCAGTTTGGGCGAGACGGGGTCGTTGATGCTCGTGGGGCAGGTGATGACCTCTTCCACGCGCTCGGCTGCGACCTCGGCACGGGGCAGGATGACCGAAACCATGGTGAGGATCATAAACGCCATGACGATCTGCATGGTGTAGGAGATAAATGCCATCATGTTGCCGACCTGCATCACGCCGTCGGACACGCCCTGCGCGCCAAACCAGACGATAAGCACGGTGATGCAGTTCATGACGAGCATCATGAGCGGCATCATAAAGCTCATGGCGCGGTTGGTGTAGAGCTGCGTGGTCATCAGGTCGAGTGATGCCTTGTCGAAACGCTCGAGCTCATGCTCCTCGCGGTTGAACGAGCGGATGGGCATAAGGCCGTCGAGCAGCTCGCGGGCGGTAAGGTTCACGCGGTCAACAAAGCTTTGCATCTTTTTGAACTTGGGCATGGTGAGGCCCATAAGCACGCCGACGACGGCCGAGACCGCGATGATGGCAACGGCGATGGTCCACTCCAGGCCGGTATGGTTGGCCAGGACACGCATGACAGCGACGATGCCCATGACGGGGGCCATCAGACACATACGGATAAACAGGGTTGC
>CALJNY010000096.1 GCA_937981515.1 uncultured Collinsella sp.
CGTTGGTAACGAGCACTGAGGGCACGGCAATCTTTGGCAATTCGTCTGCCGGCGAAGAGCATGATGATAATCATTTTAATAAAGAAAATGTTTACAACAAGGAGAAAAATACCGGCAATGAAGCTAAACCCCATCTTTCAGGTGGTGGTGGTGAAAAGACTGAAGATTGAGATGCATACGAATCGGAGGTGTTTCGCAAGCACGGTCATGTCGATTTCTTCATTGCGGCAAAGAAGGGCCATACGGATCCGATTGCGGCAGTAATCGGCAAGATGCTCGGCGGCGGAGATGCCCAGTATTCGGGAAGTAAAGAGCTCAAGGAGCCGATTGATATTCCCGCCAATGGCGGTGTGCAGATTTATCAAAGCATAGGATTGACTTCGGGTGTTCAAGCCGGAAGCGATGAGGCGACGGCTGCGCAGAAAGCTGCGACAACCTTCATCACCGGAAATTATTCCTGGGATCATGGCGGTGGCATCATGTCGAATGGCGATCTGTACTTGGGTCAGCCTGCGGATACGTATGTCTACCCGAGCCTTAAGCTGAAGGCGACCAAGAAGCTAATCGATTCGCAGACTGATAAGAACAAAACGCTCACTGGGAATGAGTTCACCTTTATGGTCTACCGCAAGGATTCGGAAGATCCTTTCGTTAATGGGAAATTCAATCGCGACGCTTGCGCTGAGGTGGGAACTGCAAATAATGATGCAAGCGGCAACATCACGTTTGAGCTTGGTGAACAGATCGCAGCAAGCGGTACGGCTGACAAAATCACATACTACTTGGTCGAAGATACCGGCGAGGACTCCGACATCACATATGACTCTGCTGTGTATGAGATTGTGGCATCGGTTAAGGATACAAAGACCGAGCTCATGACTGTTCCGACAAAAGAAAACCCGAACAGGCAGATACCCCTCAACATCCATAACTACACGATTGAAAACGTCAATGTGACCAAGCGTGAACTCGACAAGTCATCTGGGGCGTGGAGTGTCACAAATTCATGGGACAATGTGCAGAATAGAGATGGCTATTATCCAATTGCCTGTGAAGATAGCTCGGTGACTTTCACTAACGAATACACTCCGTACAACTCGTACGGCTCCTGGACTCCTAAGGCGACTAAGGTCGTTAAGGGTGGCGAGATGAAGGAGTTTACGCTCGAGTTTGCGGATAACGAGGACTTTAATAACGCTGAGACGGTTAATACGAAGGCTGGCGACAAGAAGTCCCAGACCCTGAGCTTCGTCGACAAGATTGAGTACACACTCGATAAGCTAAACAAGCTCGAGTCTGACTCCACCGGCCGTGGTGCAAGCAATACCTTCACCTATTACGTCCGCGAACAGCCGCCGACCGCACCGTTCACGAACTACACGTACGACAAGTCGGTCTACAAGATTACGGTCAAAGCAACTGATCAGTCTGATAAGACGATTAAGTGCGAAGTGACCTACACCAAGATCGTCGATGCCGATGGCATTGAAATCCCCGCAAATAAGCAGATTCCGCATGAATATGGTGAGGACGCCAGCGCTGGCCAAAGCCTTCCCACCTTCACCAACACCTACTCCACCTCTTTGCCCCTTTCTGGTATGTCGGGCGTCACTCTGACGTACCTTGCCGGCGCGGCGGTGCTTTGCGCTGCTGCGGCCTGGATGCACATTCGTCGCAAGGCGAATGCGAAGGGAGGTAAGCGTCGTGAATAAGAAAGTCTGCTCCTTCCCGATCTTGTTTGCGCTGCTTGCCCTCCTGATCGGCACCTGCGCGGTTGTGTTCCCCGCTTCCGCGCAGGCCGCGCCGACCTCGACCGGTTCCATCACGGTGAGCGGCACCGTGGCGAGCAGCTACGACGCCTACCAGATCTTTAGCGCCAACGTCGTCGACGGCGACATCGACGCCAAGATCGCCACCGACCTCGCCTGGGCAAGCGACGCCGCGCGCGACGCCGCGCTGCCCGTGCTGCACAGCGCCGGCATGCCCAATTCCCAGACCACCGCGCAGGAAGCTGCCGAGTGGCTCAACACCGATTCCCACCTTACGAGCGCGCTGAGCGCACAGCTCGCTCGTTCCCTCCAGAGCTCTGGCGCCGTGTTCAAGGCCCTTAATGCGGGCACGACGGCCGAGCTGCCCTGCGGCTACTGGCTCATCGTCGCCGACGACGGCGCCATCGCCGAGGGCGAGGCCGGCACCGCGCCGATCATGACTCTTGTGGGCGGCAGCGCCGTCACCGTCAAGCCCAAGGCCGCGACCCCCAAGGTCGCCAAGCACGTGTTGGAGGACGGCACCGCCGCCTGGCAGAAGGCCGCCGACGCCACGGTCGCCGACGACCTGTACTGGCGCCTCTCGGCCACGGTTCCGGCAGGGCTAACGGCCTACGACACCTATACGGTGCAGTTCGTCGACACCATGAGCGCGGGGCTCGACCTCTCCAAGGTCGCCGCGAGCATGCGCGTGTACGTGGCGGCGGGCACGGACGGCGGCTTCGACGCCGTCTCGGCCGGCAAGGACGGGCATGTCGGCACCGAGCCCGCGAAGGGCTGGACCGATATCACGGCCCAGTGCAGGGTCTCGGCCGACGGTAAGACCTTCACCGTGCGCACCGGCGACCTGATCGCCGCGCTCGGCGGGGCCGACGCCTTCACCGCGGGCGCCCGCGTGGTCGCCGTGTACAACGCGCCGCTCAACAGTGCATGCAACCACGGCATCGCGAAGGGCAACCCCAACCAGGCCTACCTGCGCTATCCGCGCTCGCCCCTCGCCGACCAGTCGGGCGACGCCGGCTTCACCCACACGCCGAGCGACGACGCGTGCGCCTACACCTGGGATCTCGCGCTCACCAAGCGCGGCAGTGACGGCGACAAGCCACTGCCCGGGGCGGTCCTGGGCATCGCCGACGACCGCGGTCGTACGCTGGCGGCCGACGGCACGTGGAATGCGGAGGGCAAGGCCACCGTCACCACGGGCGAGGACGGCCGCGTGACCGTCTCGGGCGTGGACTCGGGCAAGCTGGAGGTCCGCGAGCTCAAGGCGCCCAAGGGCTACACCGCCTTTGAGGGCACGCGCTCCGTGACGGTCAAGGCCGAGGGCCTGGACGTCGACCAAGTAGCCGCCGCCAAGCCCAAGCTCACCATCACGGCCGAGTCGCCCCTGCGCGCCGACAGCGCGGACGGGTCGACGGGCAGCCTGGAGGCGTCGCTCATCAACACGCCCACCGGCACACCCCCTAGCATTACCACCGGAGGCTTTATGCCCTCGACTGGCGATATGGCAATGTACGCCGCGGCCGCCGCAGCGGTCGCCGGAGCCGCGCTCATCGTGGGCGCGCTCCTGGTCAAGCGGGGAGGTGGCAGCCATAAAGAGTAGCTGGCAGCCCCACAGAGAGCGGGGCGAGACGTAGCGAAGTAGATGCTAAGACACAGACAGACAGATTTAGATCAAATGGACTTCAAGCAGAAAGCAGAGGAAAAGAAGATGAGCATGAGCAAGAACATCGCACGCCTGGCAGTAACAGCGGGCCTTACCGCGGCGTTGAGCTTCGGCGGCGTGATGGCCCCGGTGACCATGGCGTTTGCAGCTGAGGGTGCGACTACTACGACCAATA
>CALJNY010000097.1 GCA_937981515.1 uncultured Collinsella sp.
CCGCCACGCTGCCGTGGTACGAAAAACCGATCTGGCGAATGCGCCCCGAAGCCTTTTGGCGCGCAATCCAGTCCTCGATGCCCAACGCCATCACACGTTCCCACTGGGCGGGCGAGGTAATGTTGTGCATGAGGTAATAGTCGATATGGTCGGTCCGTAGGCGGCGCAGTTGCTCGTCGAAGAACCGGTCGAAATCCTCCGCGCATTTGCACGAAGCATGCGGCAGCTTGGTTGCGAGCAAAACCTGGTCGCGCAAGCCCAGGCGCTCAAGCGACGCACCCACGCACGCCTCGTTGCCGGGATAGAGATAGGCCGTGTCCAGGTAGTTAATCCCCTGCTCCACCGCACGGGAGATGATGGCGTCGGCGGTCTTCGCATCCGGGCGTCCCGGCGCACCGGGAAACCTCATGCAGCCCAGCCCCAACGCCGAGATACGGTTGCCGCTTTTGGGGTCAACGCGATATTGCACGGCCCCTCCCCTCCCATCGAAGCCCTGACGAGGCGAAACAAACCCGTCACGTCATCGAAACACATCGGAATCGCAATTGAGAACGTATCGTAACGCAGCAGAAATCGAGCCGTCACGGCACCGCTTTAACATCAGCAAAAAGCCCGATGAAAGGAGACGAGCGTGACCACGCGTGAGGACGCCCACCCCTACCCCGGCGAACAATACATCCTCTCGGTCGACCGTTACCAGATCGAGGTCATGGACCATCTGAACGAGTTTCCCGCCACGGGTGCCCTCATCTTCTGCACCTTCCCCAAGGTCCGCAATGGCGTCGGATACCCCGCCCGCGTCTTTGCGGTCTGCCCCGCGGCGTAGCGTCCAGGCAAACGTTTCTTTTTTATAACAGCCGCCCCGCGCACCCACCAATCACCCTGGCAGCATACAATCCATCAGGCGCCCCTTACGCGGGCGCCTTTTACATGGGGAGATGATTCGCATGCAGATCAACAAGGTCGCCTTTATCGGCAAGGGCGGCGTCGGCCTGCTCTACGGCAGCATGATCGCCCGGGCGCTCGGCAACGACGCCGTCGAATACGTCATGGATGATGCCCGTTTTGAGCGCCATGCGAACGACGCGCCCACCGTCAACGGCAAGCCCTGCGATCTCACGTCCGTCCGTGCCAGCGAGGCAGCGCCCGCCGATCTGGTCATCCTGACGGTCAAGACCACCGGTCTCGACCAAGCACTCAAGACTATGGAGCGTGTCGTGGGACCCAACACGCTCATCGCCTCGCTATGCAACGGCATTACGAGCGAGCAAAAGATTGCCGAACGCTTTGGCTGGGAGCATACCGTTCTTGGTATCTGCCAGGGCATGGACGCCGTGTTCCTCAACGGCGCGCTCACCTTTACCAATGCGGGCGAGATCCGCTTTGGTGCAGCCGCCGGCACCGACCCCGCGACCGTCGCCGCTATCGACGAGCTCTACACGCGCTGCGGCATCGCCCATACCGTCGAGAGCGACATTGCGCACCGCATGTGGGTCAAACTCATGCTCAACGACGGCATCAACCAGACCTGCATGGCCTACGGCGGGACCTACGGAAGCGCCACGGAGCCGGGCTCCGAGCAGCGCCGCTGTTTTGTCTCCGCCATGCGCGAGACGCTTGCGGTTGCCAACGCCGAGGGCGTTGAGCTGACCGAGGCAGACCTGACGCAAATGGTGCACCTCATCGAGGGAATCGACCCCGCCGGTATGCCCTCGATGGCTCAAGACCGCATCGCACAACGAAAAACCGAAGTCGAGGAGTTCGCGGGCACCATTTGCCGCCTGGCCGCCAAACACGATATCCAAGTGCCGCAAAACGATTGGCTCTACCAGAGGATTCGCGAAATAGAAAGCAGCTGGTAGTGCTCGGCATACTGCAGCCAACAGATCCAATGGCAAAGCCGCCGCAAGGAGCACTCCCCTCGCGGCGGCTTCCTTTTTCATCTTTGGCCAAAAATCAGCTTCAGAACGGTTAGAGCTGCGACTCCGACGCCTGGTCCTCATCGTCGCGACAAAGGACTACGCCCGCACTTCCCAGCAGCGCGGCCGCGATCAACACGCCAACCACGATAGAGGCAGCCTCACAAGACCCCTGCATGCCCGCGACGAGCGCGGCCGTGGGACCAAGGCAGCCAAGCATCAACGCGACGGCGGCAACGGCGATATCTCGAGCATTCACAAGACCACTTCCTCCAAGAGAAAGACCTTATTTCTCATGAACTAGTGTGCCCCGCGCCCATATGCGCGACGTACCGTCACGGTAAGGGCTCTGTTAGCTCAAACGCATACATAGAACGGGCGTCCTTACGTTGCCCTAAAGCTCGGTAAAGACGCCCATCCGCCAAATATCCGTGATGCAGAAAAATTACCAGCCAGTGTAGTAGTCGGTGGTTCCGGCTGCGCAGCCGGAGTCATAGACCTTGCACTCGCCCTTGGAACCGGTAAACGTGGAGCCCTGAGCTTTATCACCC
>CALJNY010000098.1 GCA_937981515.1 uncultured Collinsella sp.
TGGCGTGGTCGATGCCCAGGCCAACGTTGGAGAAGCCAATGCCGGCGACATACTGGCCCAGAGCCATGCCCTCGCGGCCGGAGCCGGGCTGACCGGACTTGGCCTCGGCAACGGAGTCGCGCAGGTTCTCGCTGATCAGCTTAATGGCCTCAAAGTGGAACATGTCGGAAAGCTCCCAGGCGCCCTTGGTGGTGTAGCCCTCGATGGCGTGGGTCAGTGCGTCCATGCCAGTGGAAGCGGTCAGGCCGGCGGGCATGGAAGCCATCATGTCGGGATCGACGACAGCAACCTCGGGGGCGTCGTTGGTGTCAACGCACACGAACTTGCGGACCTTCTCGGGGTCAGTGATGACGTAGTTGATGGTCACCTCGGCAGCGGTACCGGCGGTCGTCGGCACAGCGATGGTGAACACGGCGTGGTTCTTAGTCGGAGCAACGCCCTCGAGGCTGCGGACATCGGCAAACTCGGGGTTGTTGATGATGATGCCGATGGCCTTAGCGGTGTCCATGGAGGAGCCGCCACCGATGGTCACGATAGCGTCAGCCTCGGCGGCTTTGAAGGCCTCGACGCCGTCCTTGACGTTCTGAATCGTGGGGTTGGGCTTGATCTCGGAGTAGAGGCTCCAGGCGATGCCAGCGGCGTCGAGCTCGTCGGTCACCTTGGCGGTAACGCCAAACTTGACCAGATCGGGATCGGAGCAGACGAAGATCTTCTTGTAGCCGCGACGCTGGAGCTCGCCGGGGATCTCCTTGATGGCGCCGGAACCATGATAAGAGATGGTATTGAGAACGAAACGATTAGCCATTGATAGCCTCCCATCGTGTGCGAGGCACCCATTACGCCCCGCGCTATAAGTCCCATCCTAACGCTTTTGAAACAAAAAACGCGTGAGAACATCAAAAGTGTTAAAGCGTTTCAACAGAATAACGGAGCCCTAGTCCTTCCCTCCCGACAGCAGCGAAGGCTAGATTATAGGAGCAATCGCCCAAAGAATACGACCGACTCAGTCTATAAATTGTTTCTGTTTTAGCAATATATGTTTGACAATACGTTTATAAAAAGATACTTTGTAATGAATAACATGCATGCAGCAAATAACGTCATTCATTTTGTTAGAAATTGCCCATGCGGTTATTGCAGCTGCATCTACTGCAACGTACAGCGCAATTCTCCGCACGAAGCAGAAGACGGTTCCAATTCGATTGAGGCGATGACACATGGTGGCTAGTGGTCCTAAATCGAGCAAGACGGCTACAAACGAATATCAAATCTCAATTGAAGGTAACCCTTATCCGCATACTCTGGCTCTCATCAACCCAGCGGGAGACAACCTCAACATCAAAAAACATGGGTTCACGGGTCCACTAGGACAGCTATTGAGTCTTAAATATACCGTTTATGACGATGCAAATGAAAAACTCTTCACTGTCGTCGACGGTGGTTTTAGCAACATGCCCAGGGTTGCGCTCATCATCGAACACGAGGAAGTTGCGGTGTTTGATTATGGCCTAAACAGACTTGAGATGAAGTGCGTAACGAACATACCGAATTACACAATAAAAGGTAACTTCCTATTTGGAGATTACGATATATTCAGCCAACGGGAAGTGAAACTATCTTCAGTTATCGTCCTTCAATGTGATAAACAATCGTGCTTTAGCATACAGGTTTTGGATAAAGCCGAATTAGCCGCCGCAATTGGAATACCTACAGCCATTGCCCTTCTTAGGGCTCGGATTGAAGAGCATCTCGAATAAATCGCAAAAAGCAGTTCGTAGCAACATTCAGGAGCTGGATAGTTTTTTCTGGCTCCTGGAACTGTATTACATAGTCTGCAAATTGTTCGAAACCACGTCCATGATCCGCAGTAATGGTGGTATGTTTTTTCAACTCCTGCGTAAACGCTACTTTCAAAAAGGATATCGAAACACTATCTAAATTGTTGCAAGACTCATCCAGACTAATAATAGAATAGCTGCTCAGAAAGGCTCTACAAAGCAATAAAGAGGACAGTTCTCCGCCTTGATTATCAACTTGATTACTGTCGTCTTATTTTGAATAAAAAGCTCTGACATATGTCCATCCCCTTAACTAATAATCATAGCTGGAAAGATGACATTTTTATTCTATAGCCTCAAGTAACACGCTTTACTGACGTCAAATCTTGTCATTACAAACATGCACCTTAGCGCTTAAGACTCCAAAAAAGGGGCGGCCGAGATGGCCGTCCCCTACCCAATATTGATCAGTGCGGCAAAGGAACAGCCCCTTTGCCGCAATCGGTTACTTTCGGCAGCCCTCTTTCCAAGCCTCGGCCGCAACCTTCCAGCGTAAGCGCAAGTCGCGCTCGCGGTCGATGAACATGATGGCAAACGCGACAAACAGCAGCAAGCTCGCCACGACGATGGCGTGCAGCCCCATGCGCTCAATACACCAGTTGCCCAACACGGCGCCAAACACAAAGGTAAAGATCACGCCAAAGTACAGCAGGCCGTTTTCCAAAAAGCCGCGCCTGTGGGTGATGATGTAATCGTCCACGTTTTGCAGCGCGTTGCGCAAGTTGCCGATGCACATGGTCGTAGCGATGCCGTGACCGTGGATCTTGCGGAAGCTCTCGACCTGCATGCCGCAGGCAAACGAGGTGAGGCAGTTGGCGAGCAGGTTGAAATTGCCGCCCGGGATAAAGCTCACGCCCAGCAAGATGACGGCTTCAAAGAACACCGTCACCTGACGCCAGTGGATCACGCTGCCAAACCGCTCGTGTACCAGATCGGCAAGCATAATACCCACGGCAAACGACACCACTGGGAAGAAGTAGCGCCCCGCAAGTGCCCAGTTGCCCTCCGAGATGCTCACGCCCACGAGCAGGATGTTGCCTGTCTGCGCGTTGGCGAAAACATGGTCGCGCCCAATGTACGAATACACGTCCATAAAGCCACCGGCGAGCGCCAAGATGATGCCCAGCTCAATAGACTCCGATATCTGTTTGGCACGCTGCATCGTCGTGCATCCTCCTTGTTGACGACTCTCTCGTGCGTTGGCGGAAACATAGCCGCCGTTCATACTGTAACCCATTGACAACATGACGTGCGCGCGAGACGGGTTCTCCAACGCGCAGATACACAGTCTGGAAACAAACAGCGGGCGCGGCGCCGGCACCCGCATCGACACGCCGATCCGCCGGCTCGTGTACTCCACCAGTCTTTTTAGCCCCGTCCCAAAAAGACTGGTTACAATTACGTGCAGCATACAAACACCGGGAGGGATCGTGGCAAAAAAGCCTCAGCACGCTCAGAACAACCAGCGCAGCCAGCAGGGCAAACAGGGCCAGCAGCAAAAGCGCGGCGGTAAGGCGCAGGGCTCGCGACCCACGCACGCCTCTGCAGCGCCCACACGCCCCTGGCGTCCGGGCCGCGACAAGTTCCTCCCCGTCAGCCGCGCCGATATGGACGCGCGCGACTGGGACCAGTGCGACTTCGTCTACATCTGCGGCGACGCCTACGTGGACCACCCCAGCTTTGGCATGGCCATCATCAGCCGCGTCCTCGACGCGCACGGCTACAAGGTGGGCATCATCTGCCAGCCCGACTGGACCGACCCCGCCAGCATCACTGTGCTCGGCGAGCCGCGCCTGGGCTTTTTGGTCAGCGCCGGCAACATGGACTCCATGGTCAACCACTATTCGGTGACCAAGCACCGCCGCCACACCGACGCCTATACCCCCGGTGGCGAGGAGGGTCACCGCCCCAACCGAGCCGTCACGGTCTACGGCAACCTTATCCGCCAGACGTTCAAGGATGCCCCCATCATCATCGGCGGCATCGAGGCGAGCCTACGCCGTCTGGCCCACTATGACTACTGGCAGGACAAGCTCAAGCGCTCGGTACTGCTCGACTCGGGCGCCGACATCCTCATCTACGGCATGGGCGAGCACGCGATTGTCGAGATTGCCGACGCGCTCGACGCGGGGCTACCCGTCGATCAGATCACCTATATCAACGGCACCGTCTACCGCACGGGTTCGCTCGACGAGGTCTACGACTACGACCTGCTGCCCAGCTGGGACGACCTTGCCGCCGACAAGCTCAACTACGCGCGCAGCTTCAATGTGCAGCAGCAGAATATGGACCCCATCACCGGACACCGCCTGGTAGAGCCCTACCCCAACAGCGTCTATGTAGTGCAGAACCCGCCATCGGCGACGCTCACCACCGACGAGATGGACGAGGTTGCCGAACTCCCCTACGCACGCGATTGGCATCCCGATTACGACGCGGCGGGCGGCGTGCCGGCCTTTGCCGAGATCAAGTTTTCCATTAGCTCCAACCGCGGGTGCTTTGGTGAGTGCTCGTTTTGCGCCCTCACCTTCCACCAGGGTCGCGTGCTGCAGATGCGCAGCCACGATTCGATCATGCGCGAGGCTGAGCTGCTCACGCGCGATCCCGAGTTTAAGGGCTACATCAACGACGTGGGAGGACCGACGGCCAACTTTAGCCGTCCCGCCTGCGACAAACAGCTCAAGCACGGCGTGTGCAAGAACAAGCGCTGCCTGTGGCCGAGCGTGTGCAAGAACATGGTGGTCGACGAGAGCGGCTACACGCAGCTGCTGCGCGACCTGCGTCAGCTGCCGGGCGTCAAAAAGGTCTTCGTCCGCAGCGGCATCCGCTTTGACTACACCATGGCCGACGCCTCGGACGAGTTTTTGCGCGAGCTGCTGGAGCACCATGTCTCGGGCCAGCTACGCGTAGCACCCGAGCACGTGAGCGATGCGGTGCTGTCCGTGATGGGCAAGCCGAGCCGCGCCGTCTACGACGCGTTCTGCCGTAAATTTGAGCGCTTGAACCGCGAATACGGACTCAAGCAGTACGTAGTGCCGTACCTAATCTCGAGCCATCCCGGTTCAACGATGAAGGAAGCCGTGGACCTTGCCGAAGCCGTGCGCGACATGGGCTACATGCCCGAGCAGGTGCAGGACTTCTACCCCACCCCATCCACCATGTCGACCTGCATGTACTACACCGGCGTGGATCCGCGCACCATGGAGCCGATCTACGTGGCGCGCGACCCGCACGAGAAGGCCATGCAACGTGCGCTCATCCAGTATCGCAAGCCCGAGAACTACAAGCTCGTGCGCGAGGCGCTGGAAAAAGCCGGCCGCCGCGATCTGATTGGCTACACCAAGCATTGCCTGATTCGTCCCGTGCCGCCGCGCCCGGGCGAGACATCTGCCAACGGCGGGCATGGAACCGGCAAGAAGGGCGGCAAGCCGCACGGTGGCGCCGGCAAGGGGCCCAAGGGTAGCAAGGGGCACAGCGGCATGTCGCGCGCACAGAACACTGCCGGTCGCAATCGCGCGGCCCAGGGGCGTCAGGGCGCCAACGGAGGCGGACGCCGCAACTAGGGCAGCGGTGCGCTCGCTGCGTCCGTCCCACACGCGTGGCGCAGCGAGCGCATCGCCTCAACGAGGATGACGCCGGCGATAGCGACCGTAATTGCCACGTCGAGCGGCGTGTTCACAAACCAGAGCAACGCCATGAGATACGACCCGGCGTTAAAGGCAAAGTGCAGCAGGATCGTGTAGCGGAGCTTTCCGGTCGTCACGAGCACCCAACCAAAGATGAGGCCGGCGGCACCCGCGTAGCAACCCTGCACCCAATTCATGTGCATAAAGCCGAAGATTGCCGCCTGCAGCACAATCGCCGCAGCGATACCCCACGCGACGTGGTGACCGGGCACTTTGCCAATATCCGCGCGCGCTGCCTGGAGGACGGCCGCGACATTCTGGACGAGCCCATCCCCGTCACGCCCAC
>CALJNY010000099.1 GCA_937981515.1 uncultured Collinsella sp.
GCAGATTGAGGAGAAGCTCTCTGAGTATCTCGGTATCGAGAAGGTTATCTGGATCAAGGACGGAATCGATCCGTACGAAACGAACGGCCATGTGGACGACGTCGCATGCTTTAGTGCGCCCGGCGAAGTCTGCTGCATGTGGACCGACGATCCCAACCACAAGTTCTACAAGGAGTGCCAGGAGGCGTACAAGACGCTCTCCGAGGCCACGGATGCCAAGGGTCGCAAGCTCAAGATCCACAAGGTGATCATGCCTGCGACATCGGTATATATGACCGAAGAAGAGGCCAGCACGATCGATCCTGTCGAAGGCGTGTTGCCGCGTACTCCCGAGGATGCTTTCGAACCGAGCTATCTCAATTTCCTGCCCATCAACGGTGCGGTGCTTGTACCGCAGTTCGGCGATCCCAATGACGCCCAGGCGCTCAAGGATATCCAAGCTGCTTATCCGGACCGCGAAGTCATCGGTATCATGACCCGTGAAGTCATCTACGGCGGCGGCAACATCCACTGCATCACCCAACAGCAGCCTAAGGCGCGCTGCAAATAGCAGTTCCATGGTGAACAGCGCTTGATTGTCCGTACGCGAAAGTCCGCCGACTTCAATGGTCGGCGGACTTTTTGTGTGGTGGTTTCAGCTGAACGGCGGGCCGTGCGGCTTGGATGTGCGGGCTAATCCTGCGTGTCGCCTCCGTACATGTAGACGATAAAGCCGTCGCCGGTGTCCTGGCTGTGATCTTCTAGGATGCGCTTCATGTTGAGGTGCTCGTAGAACTGCCAGTCGGCGTTGCAGTCGCTCATCAGGAAGAACTTGGTGCAGCCTGCCTTGGCGAGCTCAGCGCGCGTAAGGTCGATGAGTTCGCGGCCGAGTCCCTTGCCCTGCCACTCGGGCGCAATGATGATCAGGTTGAGCTGGCCCTGGGCATACTCGTTGCCCGTGGCGGCAAAGCGGTCGGCCGTGGCCTTTTCACGACTGTCGCCAAAGAGCGAGCCCTCGAGCTTGGCATCGGCGGTCTTTGCCATCTCGGTTGCCTGGATAAACAGCTCGTCGTAACAGGGCTCCCAGGTGGGATTGGTACGCGGCTTGCCGTCCTCGAAGATGCCGATGCAGCAGGCGGCGATAATGCGGCCCTCGGCCTCGGCGACGAGTGCGATGGGGGAACGCTGCAGCTGCATGGCGATGTTAAAGCGTGCGCAGAAATCGGCGGCTTCGACGTCGCCGCGGTTGCGCAACGTGTTGCACCACAGCTGGTTGTAGATGGCGGCGATGCCGGTCAGGTCATCAAGCGTGGCGGCGCGCAGGGCTACGTTCTCAAGGCTCATGGAGACTCCTTCCAAGTTGGGTCAGGCCATCTATGAGTTTGACATGGACGCAGGGCGGCCGCATCGACCATTCGGCAGACGAGCCTCGATTCCTCGGGGACGGAGGGTTCCAAGAGAGAATGAGAGTGGATTATCGGACGCCCGCTCGACGAGAGTGGATAATCTCCCACTTTTAGCGCTGATATAGGCCAAAAACGGGAGATTATCCACTCTCATTCTGGGTATTCCTTGGGGACGTTCTTAAACGACTAGTCAAACAAGAACGTCCCCAACGACTACCATCGCCGAGACCATGGCCGGCCTCTCCGGCACCCGCATCACTGGCTAGTTTCGCCCATGCGCTGGGGTGGGGGATATGCGTCTTCCACCCTTCCTTTCTTTGGCTGGATTTTGCGCTGAAGACAGCGATCTGCATGTCTTTGGCGTAAAGTTTATCCTTAGCACATATCAATAAGCGAAAGGCCCGGTAGTGAGTACGTTCAACTTCTTCTACGGAATCACATTCGTCTTGCTTTGCATGGTGGCGGTGTGCGTATCGGTATGCGCATACCTCGTCTCACATCGAACAAGCTACTTGACGGTCTCGGCCTTCTTTTTCTTCGACATGCTCGAAAGCGCCCTCGTATTCCTCGATGAGTATCAGGGCAGTAAGATGATGGCAGATATCCTCAGCAGCCAATTTCCCATGACTCACCCCATAACGAAACTCGTCCTATCGATTGGAATCATGGCGAGCATGTGGGCATTTGCATTGGCGATCGCAAACAAGACGAGCCGGCTGCACATGCTCGTGCCCTGCATCGTCTTTTCTGCTTTCGAGGCCATGTCGCTTGTTTTGCAGCCCGATTCAATCAAACAACTCGCATTTTATGCGTTGCGCTCCTTGTTCATGTTCGTGGCGTTTGGCATGATTTTCGTCTGCTACCGCAAAAGCAAACCGTCGGCGCGAAAGAGCTTCTATGCACGCTACGGCAGGTTTCTTATTGTGATGGCTGTGTTGACGGTGTTTGTTCTGATCGAGGATGTACGCGTTCTCGGGCTGAATATTGGGCGGATCGAAGTCATTGATTACCTGTATTTTGCCTACGGCAGAAACATCCCAGAGAACATCATGAGCGTGGTGGCCGCGATGTATACCGTTCGTGCGGCGTCGCGGATCTTGTCGTTGCGCTTTTCTGCTCCGCCCACAACGTCTGGCACCTCTGCCAAGCAGATTGCGGAGGTCCGCTTCTCGGCATTCTGCGACCAGCACGATATCTCCGCGCGTGAACGCGAAGTGCTCGACCTTCTGCTCGATGGCCAGGATAACCGCGCCATAGCGAATGAATTGTTTATCTCTGTCGGCACGGTCAAATCGCATGTTCACACGATATTCCGTAAATGCGGTGTCTCATCGCGGTCCGAGCTTCTTCAGAGCTTTTGGGCAGGTTAAAGGCAGGGTTATAGGGGATATAGGCCTCCGCTTACGGCAATAACCCCGTTTGTGCTGACAAGTTTATACCCGGGGGTGCTATTCAGGTGATAGCAAGCGTCGCGAAAGCGCGGCGATGTCAACAGAAAGGTGGGTTATATGAAGACCTCTATCCCCCCCGTTTCCCGTAGAAGCTTTCTCGGTCTGAGCACGTTAGGCGCCGCGGCTGTTGCGGTGGGTGCCGCCGGTTGCGCCAACAATTCTTCAAATGCCGGAAGCACCGGCAGCGCGAGTTCCGATAAGGCATCCATCGTCTTTCGTAACGGCACGATTCAGACGATGGTCAAAGAGGGCGACACCGCGGCCGCCCTGGCTGTCTCGGGCAACAAGATCGTATATGTAGGCGAAGACTCCGGTGTTGACGAGTACATCGATGACAACACGCGCGTCATCGATCTTGATGGCGGTATGGTGATCCCCGGCTTTATGGACGGCCATATCCACGCTCCGGGCAACTGGGTGACCGCGCTGTACGAAATCGATCTTACCAAGGCTACCACGATCGATGAGTATAAGAAGGCGGTCAGTGATTTTGTAACCAAACATCCCGATGATGAGGCTTACGTTGGCGGCTCGTTCATGATCAACGCCTTCGAGCAAGAGGATGGCACCAATCCCGGCCCCAACAAGTCCATCCTCGATGAGATCTGTTCCGATAAGCCCATCATGCTGACCGATGTTTCCTATCATTCGGTGTGGGTCAACAGCCGTGCGCTCGAGCTTGCGGGCATCGATAACGATACCCCCAATCCCACGGGCGGCATCATCACCCGCGATGCAAACGGCGAGGCGACTGGCTACTTGATCGATTCTGCTGCAGGTATGGTGAGGGAGGTTGTCTCCGTCGAGCATACGGACAAGGAGCTTGAGAACGCTATCGACAAGTACCAGCAGGTGGCTACGAAATACGGCATCACCGGCATTACCAACATAAGCGTCGTGGGAGATTCTACGGCAGAGGATTGCCAGTTCTATACTGACCTTGAGAAAGATGGCAAGCTTAACCTGCGCATGCGAGTACTTCCTACCATTAGGCCCGGCATTACGGCTGAAGAGGCCCTTAAAACCGTGAAGGACCTCAAGAAGTTCGATAGCAACATGATCTCTACCGGTACGGTTAAGATCTACTCCGATGGCGTTACCGAGGGCGGCAGCGCCGTGATGCTCGAGCCATATACCTCCGCCGCCGGTAAGGGCGATAACTGGCACGGCGAGTCCGTCTGGGATCAGCAGGAGTTCAGCGACATGGTGGCCGCCCTCGACAAAGAGGGTGTTCAGATTCATGTTCACGCGATCGGAGATGGCGCCGTCCACAATACACTCGATGCCTACGAGCGCTGCGTCAAGGAGAACGGTGAGCGCGATGATCGCCGCAACACCATGACGCATGTGTGTGCAATCACCGACGAGGACATTCAGCGCGTCGTCGATCTCGACATTGTGTGCGCGTTGCAGTTCCTGTGGATGTATCACGATCCTTTGTGCGACCTCGAGATCGCCTTTGTGGGCGAGGATCGCGCCATGAAGTTCTACCCCGTCAAGAAGATGCTCGAGGCCGGCTGCTTTATCTCCGGTGCGAGCGATGGCCCGGTCACCGGCTATGCGCCGCTCGAGGAGATCGAGGTGGCCGTTACGCGCAACAGCCCGTATCCCGAGGAGGAGGACACCGATATGTACCGTTGGCCCGAGCAGGCCATCACGGCATATCAGGCGCTCGAGGCATATACCAAAAACGTTGCCTTTGAGAACTACATGGAGGATAAAGTCGGTACGCTCGAGGTGGGCAAGCTCGCCGACATCACGGTGCTCGATCAAGACATTCTTCATTGCGATCCCAAGAAGATCTCCGATACCAAGATTCTGTTCACTGTCTCCGATGGCCGTATCGTATACGAGGGATAATCGGTCGATCGAGGTAAAGAGCGGACGATCTGCTCGGTAGAACGCTAGGGCGCCAGCTGTCGTCGCAATTTAGTGCAGGCCGCCGCGGATGCATGAGCGTCCGCGGCGGCGCTTTTTGCGGTGGTCATGGGGGACGTTCTTAAACGACTAGTCAAACAAGAGCGTCCCCAACGACTACCCCAAGGAATGTCCCAGACTGCCGGCAGAAAAGGAACGTCCCTAACTGTCGCGTCCGGAGCAAGACGGCGCCGCAGGTAGAGGACGGACAGCGAGCGGGCCGCATTTGAGACAAGGTGACGTGAAACGAAAGGGCGCTGACCTTCTGGTCGCGCCCTTGAAGTTGAACGTCAGATTGTCCAAATGCGGCCCGCGCAGCGTCGAGTAGTTACGCGGTTTGGTAAAACCGCGTAACTAAACCCGCTCTGCGATCTCGTGGATGAGGTAGTCGGTCTTTTCCCAGCCCAGGCACGGGTCGGTGATGGACTTGCCAAAGACGCCGCCGTCGACAGACTGGTTGCCGTCCTCCAGGTAGGATTCGATCATAAAGCCCTTGACCAGCTTGGAGATGGACTCGTTGCGGCGGCAGCTGTCGAGCACCTCCTTGCAGATGCGGTGCTGCTCCAGCGGGCGCTTGCCCGAGTTGTCGTGGTTGCAGTCGATGATCGCCGCCGGGTTGGCGTAGCCGGCATGCTCGGTATAGCGCTCAGCCAGACGCTCCAGATGCTCGTAGTGGTAATTGGGGTAGGTACGACCGTCGAGACCGATGTAGCCACGCATGACGGCGTGCGCGAGCGGATTGCCGTCGCACTCGACCTCCCAGTTGCGGAAGATGAAGCTTTGATGTGCCTGGGCGGCGTAGATGGAGTTGAGCATAACGGTGGTGGAACCGGCGGTGGGGTTCTTCATGCCCACAGGCACCGAAATGCCGCTCGACACCAGACGATGCTCCTGGTTCTCGACCGAGCGCGCACCCACGGCAACATAGCTCAGCAGATCAACGAGGTACTGGTAGTTGGACGGATAGAGCATCTCGTCGGCGGTGAAGAAGCCCGTTTCCTCAATAACGCGCAGGTGCATATGGCGGATGGCCTTGACGCCCTCGAGCAGGTCGTCGGGAGCCTCGGGGTTGGGGTTGTGCAGCAGGCCCTTGTAGCCGGTGCCCTTGGTGCGCGGCTTATTGGTGTAGACGCGCGGAATGATGATGAGCTTGTCCTTGACCTCCTCGGCGGTCTTGGCCAGTCGGTTCATGTACTCAAGCACCGAATCCTCGCGGTCGGCAGAGCACGGGCCGATGATGAGCACCTTGCGCGCGTCCTCGCCGGTAAAGACTTTGGCGACCTCGGCGTCAAATGCCTGCTTTTTGGCGGTAAGCTCGGCAGAAAGCGGCATTTCCTCGCGGATCTCCATGGGGATCGGCAGCCTGCGTTTGAATTCCATGGCCATAGGGGCCTCCTCAATCTATAGAAAGAGCAATAAGCGTATTGTCGAGTGCTCGGCATTATCCGCTGTCGCACGCTAAAGTGCAACCCCTCGCCGCCACGAAACCTGCCAAAAGGGACAGGTTTATTTTGGCAGGTTTTATATGGGGGAACGTCGGCGGATGCCGGGAGGGAGTAGCGTTGCGCGGGACCCTAAGGCTATTGTCGGTTCCCCAGGAAACACCCCGTGGGCAAAAAATGCCAAATATGAGTACGGTTGCTATCTTAGTATCATATCGGTCTAGCAAGATAATAGACAAAGTGAAAAATATGTTCATTAACGTTGGCACGCAGAAGCCCGCTAACGGGCGTTTTGATTAATTGGAAGGCGTATAGAGGCCGCAAGGAGGTCGTTTGAGGCGGTTTTGGCTGTTACCAAAAAGGTAACAGTACTCATATTTGCCATTTTTTGCCCACAGGGCCTCGAAGGGGCTGTCAATCAGGTCCCAGGGGAGGCGGTTCAAGGGCCGTAGAACAAAAACGGGGGCGCAGGTTGTCCTGCGCCCCCGTTTTCTGGGCATTGCGGTTGTTTGCTGCCGGTTTTACGCCGCCTCGTCGAACTGCGAGTTGTACAGGTCGGCGTAGAAGCCGCCCTGGGCGAGCAACTCGTCGTGCGTGCCCTTCTCGACGATGTCGCCGTCGCGAATCACCAAGATCACGTCGGCGTTGCGGATCGTGGACAGGCGGTGCGCGATGACAAAGCTGGTGCGGCCCTGCATCAGCGCATCCATGGCGCGCTGAATGAGCTCCTCGGTACGGGTATCGACGTTGGAAGTCGCCTCGTCCAGAATCAGTGCCGGGCGGTCGGCCAAAATGGCACGGGCGATGGTCACGAGCTGGCGCTGACCCTGCGACAGGTTGGTGCCCTCCTCGTTGATCATAAAGTCGTAGCCACCAGCGAGCGTATGAATAAAGTGGTCGCAGCGTGCGGCGCGCGCAGCGGCCTCGACCTCGGCATCGCTTGCATCGGGGCGTCCGTAGCGGATGTTCTCGCGGATCGTGCCGTTAAACAGCCAGGTATCCTGCAGCACCATGGCAAACTCGCCGCGCAGCGCCGCGCGGTCCCAGTCGCGCACGTCGATGCCCTCGACGCGCAGCGAGCCGCCGTCCACATCGTAGAAGCGCTGCAGCAGCTTAATGAGCGTGGTCTTACCAGCGCCGGTGGGACCGACGATGGCGATGGTCTGGCCGGGCTGCGCCTCGCAGCTAAAGTTGTGGATGATGGTCTTGTCGGGCGTGTAGCCAAACTTGACATGGTCAAACTCCACGTGGCCGGGGCGCTTCTCGGGAATCTGCGCGTCGGCCTTCTGCTCCTCCTCGGGCGCGGCCAGGAACTCAAAGACGCGCTCGGTGGCGGCTGCCATCGACTGCATCGTGTTGCTCACGTTGCCCAGCTGCTGCACGGGTTGGGTAAAGTTGCGAACGTACTGGATAAAGCTCTGGATGTCGCCGGGCGTGGCGTTGCCGGTCAGCGCGAGCTGCGCGCCCACCACGACGACGCCCACGTAACCCATATTGCCCACCAGGCTCATAAGCGGCATCATCAGGCCCGACAGGAACTGCGAGCGCCAGCCACTAATAAAGAGACGGTTGTTTTGGCGGTCGAACTCCTCGATCGAAGCCTCGGCGCGGTCGAACACCTGAATGACGTTCTGGCCGGCAAAATCCTCCTCGATAATGCCGTTGACGGTGCCCAGGACCTGCTGCTGCTCGCGGAAGTACGGCTGCGAGAAGTGAATCATCACCATTAAGATAATCGCGGCGGCCGGCAGCGTGAGCACGGTGACGCCGGTGAGCGGCAGGCTGATCGACAGCATCATGACGAGCACGCCGATAAACTGCGTGACGGACGTAATAAGCTGCGTCACGCTCTGGTTGAGCGACTGGCCGAG
>CALJNY010000100.1 GCA_937981515.1 uncultured Collinsella sp.
CATGCCGATGAGCTGCCACCCGAGATTATGGCGGACAGCTACGACAAGCTGGAGCGCCTGTGCCTCAAATATATGAATGAGGATGACTTCTCCAAGGTGGAGCAGGCCTACTGCTTTGCTGCCGAGAAGCACTGCAACCAAAAGCGGCGCTCGGGTGAGATGTACATCAACCATCCCGTCGAGGTGGCCATCATTTTGGCCGACCTCAAGATGGACTGCGATGTGGTGTGCGCCGCGCTGCTGCACGATACCGTCGAGGATACCGAGACCTCGCTTGCCGATGTGTCCGACCTGTTTGGCGATACGGTAGCCGAGCTCGTCGATGGCGTGACCAAGCTCACCAACATCGAAGTCGACAGCATGGACGAGAAGCAGGCCCTCACGCTGCGCAAGATGTTCCTCGCCATGTCCAAGGACATCCGCGTCATTATCGTTAAGCTTGCCGACCGCCTGCATAACATGCGTACGCTGGCGGCCCTTCGCGAGGACCGTCGCCTGTTTAAGGCTCGCGAGACCATGGACGTGTATGCGCCCCTGGCCGACCGTCTGGGCATGAGCTCCATTAAATGGGAGCTCGAGGACCTGTCCTTCTTCTACCTGGAGCCCGATGCCTACCAGCGTATCGCGCGCATGGTGGCTGAGTCACGCGAGGTTCGCGAGCGCTATCTGGCCGAGACCATCAAGACGCTCACCGACGAGCTCAACCGCATTGGCCTGGAGGGCTTCCAGATCAACGGCCGCTCCAAGCACTATTGGTCCATCTACCAAAAGATGAAGCGCAAGGGCAAGGAATTCTCCGAGATCTACGACCTGGTGGCACTGCGCGTCATCACGCATTCGGTGCGCGATTGCTACTCCACGCTCGGCGCGGTGCATACGTTGTGGCACCCCATGCCCGGTCGCTTTAAAGACTATATCGCCATGCCCAAGGTCAATAACTACCAGTCGCTCCATACGACGGTTATCGGCCCCACGGCCCGCCCGCTCGAGATTCAGATTCGAACCTATGAGATGCATGAGCAGGCCGAGTACGGCATTGCCGCCCACTGGCTCTATAAGAAGTCGGGCGGATCGTCTGCTTCCAAGACCAATGACGCCCAGCGTCTGGACGACCAGATTAACTGGCTCAAACATTCGCTCGATTGGGCGGCTTCTGACGAGATTACGGACGCCAAGGAATACCTGCACTCGCTGAAGGTCGATCTGTTCGACCAGGAGATCTTCGTCTTTACACCCAAGGGCGAGGTCATGGCGCTTCGTGCCGGCTCCACGCCGCTCGACTTTGCCTACGCCGTTCACACCGAGGTGGGCAACCACTGCGTCGGCGCTAAGATCAACGGTGCGGTGGCCCCGCTCACGCACGAGATCAAGACGGGCGACCGCGTTGAAATCCTGACCAACAAGAGTTCCAAGCCGTCGCGTGATTGGCTCAAGATCGTCAAGACACCTTCGGCCAAGTCAAAGATTCGCCGTTACTTCGCCGCCGCGACCAAAGACGATGACGCCGCTGCCGGCCGCGATATACTGGCCAAGGACCTGCGCAAGCGCGGGTATGGCATCTCTACGCCGCGATCCACGCGTGCGCTCAACGCCGTGGCGGAGCAGTTTAACTACAAGCAGCTCGAGGACCTGTTTGCCGCCGTCGGCGCCGGCAAGGTTGCCCCGCGCGCTGTGGGTAACAAGGTCGAGCAAATCTTGGACCCCAAGCCCGAGGAACAGGTCACCAAGGCCGAGGCTATCGCCGAGGTTGTCAAGCAGCCTGCCCGCGGCTCCAACCGCAAGCCGCAAAAGCGCGGCAAGAGCGCCAGCAACGGCATTATCGTCAAGGGCGAGAGCAACAGCGGACTGCTGGTCCGTCTGGCGCATTGCTGCAATCCGGTGACGGGCGACGATATCGTCGGCTTCATCACGCGCGGCCGCGGCGTTTCGGTGCATCGCGCCAACTGCCCCAACGTCAAGGGTCTTATGGAGCATCCCGAGCGCATGATCGAAGTGGAGTGGGACGGCGCTGCCGACACCCTCTTCCAGGTCGAGATCGTGGTCGAGTGCCTGGACCGCATGGGTCTGCTCAAGGATGTCACCATTGCCATTGGCGATGCGGGCGGCAATATCCTTTCTGCCGCCACCTCGACCAACCGCGAGGGTATTGCAACCCTGCGCTTTATGGTCGAGATCTCGGACGCGAGTGGCCTGGATCCGCTGCTGGCCTCTATCAGCAGCGTTGACTCGGTCTACGACGCGCGCCGCCTGATGCCCGGCGAGGGTGGAGCCCAACTTAAGCGCCGCGTTTAGTCGCGACGAACGTGCCACATTATCGATATTCGCTAC
The DNA here is from genome assembly GCA_937981515.1 of uncultured Collinsella sp. Taxonomy (GTDB): domain Bacteria; phylum Actinomycetota; class Coriobacteriia; order Coriobacteriales; family Coriobacteriaceae; genus Collinsella. The sequence goes on from CALJNY010000100.1 coordinate 2,329, forward strand.
ACTCGAGGCATCGTTTGATGCCTCGAGTTCTATAGAGAGGAGAGGGACATGAGTGCTGTGTCCTTGGATGTAACTCCCAAGGGAACGGTCGAGATCGAGACACTCGTAAACGGTCCCATTCAGACCAATAGCTATGCTGTTATTTCGGACAATGAGTGCGTGATTGTCGACCCCGCATGGGAAGGCGAGCGCCTGGTGGAGCATATTCGAGCCAAGCATCCCGGCGTACGCATGCTTGGCGCCGTATGCACTCATGGCCATGCCGATCATGTTGGTGGTGTTGCCGGCGTGCGAACCACCGTTGGCGAGGGTTGTCAGTATGAGCTGTGTGCTAAGGATGTGGCGGTGCCGCATGCGAACATCGAGGAACAGCGAGCTATGTGGGGCATTGAGACGCCCGACCCTGGGGAGCCGACGCGCCTGCTCGCCGAGGGCGATACTCTCGAGGTGGGCGATATCTGCCTGCAGGTGATCGAGACACCAGGGCATACGCCGGGCGGAATCGTCTTGTTTGCCGCCACCGAGCAGGGGAACATTGCCTTTGTGGGCGACACCCTGTTTCCGGGTGGGCACGGCCGCACCGATCTTTCTGGAGGAGACGAGGCGGCGATTCTGCGCTCGCTCTCCAAGCTCGCCCGGCTTCTCCCGCCCGATACCGTTTGCCTAACCGGCCATGGCGATTCGACCACCATGGCACGCGAGCTCATGCAGAACCCTTTCATGCAGGTGTAGCTTAATAGTCGGCTTTTTGAAGCACGAGAAGCGTCCAAACGTCAAGCTATTTTTCCCCAACGGGTCAATTTCGTAGGGCAAACGGTCAAAAAAGTCTGTTTGGACGATATTCGTGAACAAACGAACGTTTATGCTCGGGTGCGCCGTGGTAAAATCACAGGCGTTATCGGAGCAACCTTACAGGAGGTTTCTTTTATGCTCGTCAACGCAGCAGACATGCTCAAGAAGGCCGAGGCCGGCAAGTACGGTCTCGGTGCCTTCAACACCAACAACCTCGAGTGGACCCTGGCTATTCTCCAGGCCGCCGAGGAGGCCAAGTCTCCGCTGATCCTTCAGTGCACCGCTGGTGCCGCTAAGTGGATGGGCGGTTTCAAGGTCTGCGCCGACATGGTCAAGGCTGCCGTCGAGGCCACGGGCGTTACCGTTCCCGTTGCCCTTCACCTCGATCACGGTTCTTACGAGGACTGCTTCAAGTGCATCGAGGCCGGGTTCACGTCCATCATGTATGACGGCTCTCACGAGGAGACCTTCCAGCTTAACCTCGACCGCACCAAGGAGCTCGTTGAGCTTGCCCACTCCAAGGGTATGTCCATCGAGGCCGAGGTCGGCGGCATCGGCGGCACCGAGGACGGCGTGACCTCCAGCGGCGAGCTCGCTGATCCTGCTGAGTGCAAGCAGATTGCTGACCTGGGCGTCGACTTCCTCGCCTGCGGCATCGGCAACATCCACGGCGTGTATCCCGCCGACTGGGCTGGCCTTTCCTTCGAGCGTCTGGGCGAGATTAAGGTTTATTGATTCGTCGTGCACCTAGTTCTTCACGGTGGTACCGGCATCCCCGAGGATCAGATCAAGAAGGCCATCTCCCTGGGCATCTCCAAGATCAACGTCAACACCGACCTGCAGCTCGTCTTCGCCAAGGGCGTCCGCGAGTACATCGAGGCTGGCAAGGATCAGCAGGGCAAGGGCTTTGACCCCCGCAAGCTCCTCAAGCCTGGTCGCGACAACATTGTTGCCCGCACCAAGGAGCTCATGGAGGAGTTTGGCTCCGTCAACAAGGCGTAAGCGTCGCTAAACTTCCCGCCGGAAGCCCCGTCTCCCTACACTGTTTCCTTTGCGCTCACCTGGCTTCGCCAGAAGTCGCGCCAAGGAAACAGTTCCGGGGGACGGGGCTTCCTTCGTTTAACGCCGCAGAGTTACTGGGCTGAATAAATGGTTTCGGCTTCGCCAGAAGTCGCGCGACGGAATCAGCTCCAGGGAAACGGGGCCTCCTTCGTTAACTCGCTACAGGGTTACTGGGCTGATTTCATTTTTGCTACCGTTCAGCGGCGTTAATGGCTCCCTTGTTGGGGCTTTCTTTTTATCTCGCTACAATGGGCTTCAAGCGTTCTAGTGACTTGGAGTTTGGTATGGCTGTTATTGATGTGCTGCCTTCGGATGGGAAGGTTATTGACGAAGGTCCTGTTGGTTGCTCTGTTGATGTTTGTTGTGATGATTTTCGTCATCTCGATATTGGTCTGCCGCCCGAGATTCTTCGTCTTAAGGATGCCGGGTATTTGACGCAGGCTGTTGCTGCCTGCGATCGCTTTTTGGAGCAGAACCCTGAGCCTTCGCTGGCGGCTTGTGTTCGTGCCGAGCGGTATCGCATGCTCGAGACGCCGCTTCATTTTTCGGTGTCGCGTGATCGAGCCATTGCGATGATTCGCGAGGAGTGGCCAGAGTTTACCGAAGAGCAGTTTGACGACCTGATTAATCGCAAGCGTATTGACTGGCGCTTTATCGATGGCGAGCTGTTTGTTCTCGATAACTTCCTTGATTCGCTTCGCGTGTACCCCAAGGAGGTTCCGGGCCTGCGTCCAGATTCTGCGGACGGAATAGCGCTGCGTAACCAGATGCTCAGGGAGATGGAGTCGCAAAACGGGTTGACTCGCGTCATCACGCTTAGGGCATCCGTGTCTGTCCCCGGGGCTCTGGAGGGAGAGACTGTTCGCGCGTGGCTACCCGTTGCCGCCGCCTGTCGTCAACAGTCTCATATCGAGGTTCTCGATATGACGTCGGAGGGCACCGTTGCCTCTGAGAACGTTTCGGCTCGTACAGCCTCCTGGACATCTTTGACTGAACATTCATTCTCGGTGACCTATCGCTATCACATCGATGCCGCCTATTGCGATATCTATGGTAGCGCGCTCCCATCGCATCCCTGTATGGACGCACCACTGCCCGAGGACACCTCCGAGGACCGTCCGCACATTGCGTTCACGCCGTATTTGCGTCAACTGACGGCGCGTATCATTGACGGGCTCGTCGATCCGCTCGACCGCGCTCGCGCCATCTATGATTATCTAACACAGCATATCGACTATCGCTATCAGCCACCGTACCTGCTTTTGGGATCTATTGCCGACGACTGTGCGCATTCGCTCCGCGGCGATTGCGGCGTTATGGCGCTCACGTTTATCACCATGTGCCGTATCGCTGGCGTGCCTGCCCGTTGGCAGAGCGGCCTGTATGTTGCGCCCGATTCGGTGGGACCGCACGACTGGGCTGAGTTCTATACGCCACAGACCGGGTGGCTTAACGCCGACGTATCGTTTGGTTCCTCGGCACGCAGGATGGGGGAGGAGTGGCGTCGCCGTCACTACTTTGGCAATCTCGACCCGTGGCGTATGGTGGCCAACAATCGATTCCAGGCTGAATTTGTGCCTGCTTTCGACGGCATGCGCGAGGATCCCTATGACAACCAGATGGGCGAAGCCTCGGTTAACGGACGTGGATGTCGTCAGCGGGAGATATTGCGCGAGGTTGAACTTATCGAAATGCTCGAAGTTCCATTTTCGGACTAATCAACAGAAAGCTGTGATAAACTAACTCACGCATTACGTGCCCGAGTGGCGGAATTGGCAGACGCAGTGGACTCAAAATCCACCGTTGGCAACAACGTGCGAGTTCGAGTCTCGCCTCGGGCACCATACATGCAAGTGAGCGTTCAAGGGGGTCAAGACCCCCTTTTTCGTGCCGAACTCGCGTGAGCGCGCGGAGCGTTAAGCAAACAGGCCTGTGGCCTGTTTGTAGCGGAGCGTGGCGAGGGCGCCGTGCGCCCGAAGCCCGTGGCTTCGCGAAGCGAAGGCCCTTCGAGTCTCGCCTGGGGCACCATGCATGCACCTGCGCTTCAAGGGGGTCAAGGCCCCCTTTTTCGTGTACGTAATGTGATAACGCACGGTACGTGTTATTATTCGCAAGGCGTTGTTCCCGCAATGCCCTAAAGAGGAACCCGAGGGTTCCCACCTTTTGGCGCCAATGAGCAGCTGACTGGTCATACAACCTAGATTCCCTTCCTCATACCGAGGATGTCTATGTGTACGACCTGGTTGCAAAGAAGCGCCGGGTTATTTTTTTATGAATGGAGGTAGGGAAAATAGCTAAGTCTGATGACACCCGCATCAACGACGAGATCACTGCATCTTCGTGCCGTTTGATTGGCGTCGATGGCTCTCAGCTCGGCCTGTTCGCCATCCGCGATGCCCAGCGCGTCGCTGACGATCAGGGTCTCGACCTGGTCGAGATCGCTCCCAACGCGGAGCCGCCGGTCTGCAAGGTCATGGACTACGGTAAGTTCAAGTACCAGCAGGCCATGAAGGCCAAAGCTGCTCGTAAGAACCAGTCCAAGGTCGAGGTCAAGGAAATGAAGTTCCGACCCAAGATCGACGTTGGCGATTACGAGACCAAGAAGGGCCACGTTCTGCGTTTCCTCAAGAAGGGCGCACGCGTTAAGATCACCATCATGTTCCGCGGCCGTGAGATGGCTCACCCGGAGCAGGGCCTTAACGTTCTCGAGCGTCTCGCCGAGGATCTCAAGCCTTACGCTACGGTCGAGTCCAAGCCTAAGATGGAAGGCCGTAACATGCTTATGCTGCTCGCCCCGATTAAGGGCGCCTTCGATGAGGATAAAGCGGCAAGCGATACTAAGTAACTAGTGTTCTGTAACCGATTAAGGAGTATTTCATGCCTAAGATGAAGTCCCACAGCGGCACCAAGAAGCGTTTCCGCAAGACTGGTACCGGCAAGCTTATGCGCGCCAAGGCTTTCAAGAGCCACATCCTGAGCAAGAAGTCCACCAAGCGTAAGCGTGGCTTCCGTCAGGAGACCGAGATCGCCGCTGCCGACCGCAAGGTCATCAAGTCGCGTCTCGCCTAAGTTCGCGTTCCCGTTTTTCGTTTTACCGTCTAGGAGTTGATAGAACATGGCACGTATTAAGCGCGCTGTTGCCGCCAAGAAGAAGCGCCGTACCGTTATGCACCGTGCGAAGGGTTACTACGGTGCCGCTTCGCGTACTTACAAGCATGCTAAAGAGCAGGTCCAGCACTCCCTGCAGTATCAGTATCGTGATCGCCGCAACAAGAAGCGCGAGATCCGCTCTCTCTGGATCACCCGTATCAACGCTGCTGCTCGCCTGAACGACATCTCTTACTCTCAGTTCATGCACGGCCTGAAGGTTGCCGGCATCGAGCTCGACCGTAAGGTCCTGGCTCAGATGGCTTACGAGGACATTGAGTCCTTCAACGAGCTGGCTGCCATTGCCAAGAAGGCTCTCGAGGCCTAATAGATTCTGTTGAATCGCTAGGGGAGTGTCGCACCGTGCGCGGCACTCCCTCTTTTTATCTAGAGCGCTGGTTTATATAGCAAAAGCGCGGGTAGATAGACACTTACAGGTGACCGATCTTTATATATCTCTTAATCGAAGGGTCATCATCTGATACGTGCAGCATTTCTGCACCAGCCTTTCTATTGCTTATATAGGAAGCGATATGTTGTGTAGGACTTGTGAAGAGTGGAATTGACGGCCCACATCGCTTCGCGGTCTGGCAATATATCTCCTTGCCGCGCGGCCCGGTCGAACCGGATGAGCCGCTAAGCGTGCACCTTGAGAACCGGATACTGCGAGGATGGACACTTCAAGTGTCGCATCCGGGCAGACATCGAACCATTTGAAATGG
>CALJNY010000101.1 GCA_937981515.1 uncultured Collinsella sp.
AGATTGCCCCCGACACCATGCTCTTTACGCTGCTGCGCGAGCAGGGCTGCGCGTCGGTGCGCTGTGCCTGCGAGACCACCAACTGCGGTCTGTGCACGGTGTGGCTCGACGGCGACCCGGTACTGAGCTGCTCGGTTCCCGCCGCCCGTGTTGAGGGACACACCATCACCACGCTTGAGGGCCTTAAGGCCGAGTCCGAGGCACTGGCCCGTGCGATGGCTGCCGAAGGTGCCGAGCAGTGCGGTTTTTGCGCCCCCGGCCTCATTATGAACGTGCTGGCGCTTGCCCGCGCCGCCAAGGAGGACCCGAGCCTCGTCGCCACGCGCGAGGAGCTCTCGCGTCAGCTCGCCGGCAACCTCTGCCGCTGCAGCGGCTACGAGAGCCAGCTGCGCGCCATCGTCCGCTTTCTCAACGAGTCCGGCGTACAGGTGGGCTTTGAGTTGCCCGAACTGCCGGTCAACGACACGAGCTCCGACGGTGTCGTGTACAAGCAGATTACCCACAAGCAGCCCAAGAAGGATTCGAAGGCGCTGCTCGAGGGCAGTCCCGTCTACACGGGCGATATGGTGCCCGCCGGCGCGCTCATCGTCAAACTCAAACGCAGCCCCTATGCCCGCGCCAAGATCCGCTCCATCGACACGTCTCGCGCCCTTAAGGTACCCGGCGTCGTGGGCGTCTACACCTATGAGGACGTGCCCAAGCGCCGCTTTACCATCGCCGGCCAGAGCTATCCGCAGCCGAGTCCCTACGACCGCCTGATCCTCGAGAACCTCGTGCGCTATCAAAACGAGGAGGTGGCGATCGTCGCCGCCGAGACCGAGGAGGCCGCCGACAAGGCGCTCAAGCTCATCAAGGTCGATTACGAGGTGCTCGAGCCGCTGCTCGACTTTACCAAGGCACTCGATAACGACATCGTGGTCCACCCCGAGGGCGACGTGACCTTTATGTTCCCGCAGGGCGGCGACGTGCCCCGCAACCTGGTGTGCAGCGGTACCAGCGATTATGGCGACCTGGACGAGGCGTTCGCCCAGAGCGACATCGTCTTTGAGCGCACCTACACCAGCCAGGCCACGCAGACCGCGCCCATGGAGACCTTCCGTGCCTTCGCGACGACCGACGCGTTCGGGCGTATCTCGGTGACCACCTCTACGCAGGTGCCCTTCCACGTGCGCCGCATGGTCGCGCAGTCGCTCGATATTCCGCAGTCGCAGGTGCAGGTTATTAAGCCGCGCATCGGCGGCGGCTTTGGCTCCAAGCAGACGGGCTGCTGCGAGATCTTCGTGGCGTTCGTCACCCAGCAGACCGGTCGTCCGAGCTACTGCTGCTACACCCGCGAGGAGACCATCACCGCGGGCAACTCGCGCCACCAGATGCAGATGACCGTTAAGCTGGGCGCCATGAACGACGGCACCATCACGGCCATCGACCTGCATACGCTGTCCAACGCCGGCGCGTACGGCGAGCACGCCACCACGACGATCGGCCTTTCGGGCCACAAGAGCCTGCCCATCTACAACCACGTGAAGGCGAGCCGCTTTAGCTGGGAAGCCGTCTACACCAACACCAACCGCGGCGGCGCGTATCGCGGCTACGGTGCCACCCAGGGCCAGTTTGCCGTGGAGAGCGCTGTCAACGAGCTTGCCGACATGCTGCACATGGATCCCGCCGACCTGCGTCTTAAGAACATCGTGCGCGAGGGCGAGGTCATGCCGCAGTACTACAACGAGAAGCTCAACGCCTGCGCGCTCGACCGCTGCCTGCTGCGCGCGATGGACATGATCGGCTGGCGCGACAAGCCGCTGGCCGTGGACCTGGGCGACCGCGTGCGCGCCCTGGGCTGCGCGCTTACCATGCAGGGCTCGGGTATCTCCAACGTGGACATCGCCGGCATCGACATGCGCCTGGAAGAGGACGGCTTCATTACCATCGGCACCGGCGCTACCGATAACGGCATGGGTGTCGATACGATTCTGGCGCAGATTGCTGCCGAGGAGCTGGGCGTGGAGAGCTCGCAGATTGTGGTGCGCGGCGTAGACACCGATGTGTCGCCGTTCGACGCCGGCTCGTACGCGAGCTCGGGTACGTACGTGACGGGCCTTGCCGCCAAGAACGCCGCGACCGAGCTGCGCGAGAAGATTTGCGCCAAGGCCGCCCAGATGTGGGACGTTGACGCCGCTGACGTGGTCTTCGACGGCCAGTACGTGCGCCTGTCCGACGAGCGCGCCGCTCGCGAGCGCGGTCGCTACCTTACGCTGCGCGACTTTGCCAACCTGTGTGTCAAGAACATCGCGGGTGGCGATGCGCTGACCTCGCACGCCTCTGCCTGCCTGCCCGTTTCGCCCCCGCCGTTTATGGCTGGCATTGCCGAGGTCGAGGTCGACAAGGCCACTGGCAAGGTGACCGTGGTGGACTACGCGGCGGCCGTCGATTGCGGCACCGTGATTAACGAGGCGCTCGCGCGCGTCCAGGCCGAGGGCGGCATTGCCCAAGGCATCGGTCACGCGCTCTACGAGATCGTCGAGCACGACGACCGCGGCCGCCTGCGCACCGGCAACTTTATGAGCTACAAGCTGCCCACGCGCCTGGATATCGGCAGCATTCGCGTGGCCTTTGAGCCGAGCTACGAGCCGACGGGTCCGTTTGGTGCCAAGTCGATCGGCGAGGTCGTCATCAACACGCCGCTCGCCGCCGTGGCCTCGGCCGTCGCACACGCCACCGGCCACCAGGTCCGCTCGCTGCCCATTACGCCCGAGAAGGCACTGCTGGGGGAGTAGGCGAGGAACCGTCGTCCTCTGGCAAGCCCGGGGAAACTGCAGCCCACTTTTCGACCGAATTGTGGGCTGCAGTTTCCGTTTGAGGCCCTTGGCGGAAAGTGCATCCCGGAATAGGGGCTCAAAACGGGTTGCAGTTTCCGGTTGATGGCTCTAGCGGAAGCCGCATCCCATTCCGAGGCCCCAAACCGGGACACGCTTTCCGTTGCAGGATTCATGTGGTCGTGTTGCCTGGCTTCCTTGATAAGTTGCGGTGGAATAGTTCCTGTTTTGGAGGACTGGAGCCCCAAACAGGAACTATTTCACCGCAACTCATATTGGGGGAGGGCGGCATCCGCCTCTGTTGGCTTGCACTCGTGGTGAGGTCGTGAGCCTGTAAAATGTGAGCGTGCGCTTGCCGTTCG
>CALJNY010000102.1 GCA_937981515.1 uncultured Collinsella sp.
ATAAGCTGCTGGTCGGTTTGATGCGCGCCACGATCAAGCGAGATATCGACACTAAAAAGCTCAACGAGATCATTGACGATATTGAGGTCGAGCTTCGCTCCCGTACGCTTACGGCCGTTACGTCCCATGAGCTGGGCGATATGGTTCTTAAGCGGTTGGCCAAGATCGATAAAGTGGCCTACATCCGCTTTGCCTCGGTCTATCGCGATTTCAAAGACGTCGATGAGTTTCTGCAAGAGCTCGACAAGCTAAGGTGATTTCATGTCCAACATTACCGTTAACATTAAGCGTCTCGACCCAACCGTCGAGCTTCCTAAATACGCCCATCCCACGGATGCCGGCCTGGACCTGCGTTCCAACGAGGATTGCATTCTGAAGCCCTTTGAGCGTCGTCTGGTCTCCACGGGCCTAGCCATTGCCCTGCCCGACGGCTACGCCGGCTTCGTCCAACCCCGCAGCGGCCTAGCCATTAAGCAGGGCCTGTCTATAGTCAACACGCCCGGTCTCATCGATGCCCACTACCGAGGAGAGCTCAAAGTCATCCTCATCAACCTAGACCCCACGAACAACATCCAAATCAACAAAGGCGACCGCATTGCCCAGTTCGTCATCCAAGAAGTCCCTACGGTCAACCTCGTAGAAGTAGAAGAACTAGACGAAACCGACCGAGGCAAAGGAGGCTTCGGCTCCAGCGGCGTAGCTTAGAGGCGCTCGTATCCCTCCCGCCCGCCTCTCACACATATCATTCCATGCTCAAACATTCTCGCGTCGCTTCGCTCGCTGCGAAACTGCGCGTGGAACGATATGTGTGAGAGGCGGGCGGTTACTCGCTTGAAAAAAAGCCTTTCTTTCTAGTAAGCCGATGCGATAAAGGAAAACCTCCTTTCTTGCATCGGCTTACTATATTTATGATTTCCGTTTTCGCCTTTGCAGGTTCTAATGGTGGGGAATCTGGTGTAGCTGCTAGTACGTAAACGCAGCTTACCTGTGGGAGGCCCCTATATATCGTTCCACGCGCAGTTTCGCAGCGCAGCGAGAATGTTTGAGCATGGAATGATATATAGGGGCCTCCCACAGGTAAGCGGACAGTCCAATGCTAGCGGATATGCGCAGGTTTTCCGCCACAGTAGAAGCGGCAGAAGGCTCGTTTGCGCTTTTGGGGTTTGCCTACGAGTTCCATGGTGGCGATGGCGATGTCCTCGGCTGCGCGTGGACGGCGCAGCACTTCGCCATTGATGAGCAATGCCTTGAGCGACTCCGGATGGTCGTGCAGGTGGCGCAACGTCACGATGAGCTCTCGTGCCGTGGTG
>CALJNY010000103.1 GCA_937981515.1 uncultured Collinsella sp.
GAGCACGAGGCGGTGCAGTAGGGTGCGCGTACTCGTCACCGGCGCCAGGGGCTTCGTCGGGAGGAACCTCTGCTGCGCGCTGAAGAACGTAAGGGACGGTAAGGACCGCCGTGCGAAATACCAGTCACTCCTTCCCCTCGACGTCATGGAGTACGACGTCGACTCGACGCCCGGGGAGCTTGACGGCTACTGCTCCCGCGCCGACTTCGTCTTCAACCTGGCCGGCGTCAACCGCCCCAAGGACCAGGCGGAGTTCATGGAGGGCAACTTCGGGTTCGCCTCAACGCTGCTGGACACGTTGGAGCGCCACGGCAACACTTGCCCCGTCATGCTCTCCAGCTCCGCGCAGGCGAGCCTCTCGGGCCGCTTCGAGGGCTCCGTATACGGCGAGTCGAAGCTCGCGGGGGAGGGCCTGTTCAGGGAGTACTCGGAGCGCACGGGGGCGCCGGTGCTCATCTACCGCTTCCCCAACCTCTACGGCAAGTGGTGCCGCCCGCGCTACAACTCCGCCGTGGCCACCTTCTGCGACGCCATCGCCAACGGCCGCCCCTACACCGTGAACGACCCCAGCGTGGAGCTGGAGCTCCTCTACATCGACGATCTGGTCGACGAGATGCTGGGCGCCCTGCTCGGCGAGGAGCACCGCTGCGGCTATGAGGGCCTCGAGAGGGTAGAGGGAGACGGGTTCTGCTACGTCCCTAAGACCGACGTGAAGACCCTGGGCGAGATCGTCTACCTGCTCGACAGTTTCCGAGACAGCCGCGAGACCCTCTCGGTGCCCAACCTCACCGAGGGCTCCTTCTCCAAGAAGCTCTGGAGCACATTCCTGTCCTACTACGAGCCGGGGCACTTCGCCTATAGCCTCAGGCCCAACGTGGACGACCGAGGCTCTTTCACGGAGTTCCTGCGCACGCCCGAGCGCGGCCAGGTCTCCGTCAACGTGAGCAAGCCCGGCATCACCAAGGGCAACCACTGGCACATGAGCAAGTGGGAGAGGTTCCTGGTGGTCTACGGCACCGCCTCCATCAAGCTGAGGAAGGTGGGGGAGGACGCCGACGGCAACCCGTTCCCCGTCGACGAGTACGTCGTCAAGGGGGGCGACATGCGCGTGGTCGAGATGATCCCGGGCTACACACACTCCATCACCAACCTGTCCGACACCGAGGACCTCGTGACGGTCATGTGGGCAAACGAGCCCTTCGATCCCGAGAGTCCCGATACCTTCTACGAGGAGGTTTAGGCCGAGATGACGGTCTACGCTCAAGTTAATTGTGTTCCGAGCGGCTCTACGGGGTCGATAATGTTTAAAGAGCACAGGCAGCATATAGAACAGGGCGATGATTCGTATGTGTTTTGGGGAAGAGGCCGAAAATCCACTCAGAATAATGAGTGTAAGTTTGCTAGCGAGCTGGGTTGCAAGCTTCATGCTCTCTTAGATCGTGCGACCGGGAGGCACGGCTTTTACTCTTCTTTTGCTACTCGAAGGCTGTTGAACGAGTTAGATAGAATTCAGCCAGACGTCGTGCATTTACACAATATTCATGGTTACTATGTCAATGTTAAGATGTTGTTTGAATGGTTGAAGAATAGTGACTGCATGGTGGAGTGGACCCTCCATGATTGCTGGTCGTTTACTGGTCATTGCTCACATTTTACGTATGTAGGTTGCAATCAGTGGCGTTCTCATTGTGCTGTATCAGAGAGATGCCCTCAGCTGCTTGCTTATCCCAAGACTTTTGCGTCGAGCATTTCGTGCAAAAAGAATTTTGAGGCGAAAAGAAAACTATTCACTGCTTTACCTTCTGATCGCATGACCATAATTACGCCGAGTCGGTGGCTGGCAGATCTGGTTCAGCAGAGCTATCTTTCTAAGTATCCCATCAAAGTTAGATATAACACTATTGATAAATCAATATTTAAACCTACCCCAAGTGACTTTCGCGAGAAATTTGGGATAGGGAATAGATTTATGATCCTTGGTGTTGCATATCCATGGAATGACAGGAAGGGTTTGGCAGATTTTATTAAACTCGCTCATGAGCTGGACTCTGATCGTTTTGTTGTTGTGCTTGTCGGTTTGAATGAAGGTCAAATTGCTAATTGCAGGGATGAGCTAGTAGCTTTACCTAGGACTGAAAATCGAACTGAACTTGCAAAGGTTTACTCGGCAGCCAATGTTTTTTTTAACCCTACGGTTGAAGATAACTATCCAACAGTTAATCTTGAAGCAGAATCCTGCAAAACGCCTGTTATCACGTATGATACAGGTGGCTGTGCGGAGACCATTCATCTTATTAATAGTCGATGCGTGAAAAGCTACGATGCTGCTTTAATAGAGATTAATAAAATGTCTGATTTAGTCATTCATTAGAGATTCGGATTATGGTTTAAGATCCCTACGGATTCCTTTTGGAAATCGAACCAAGATTGATTTTTAATTAAGATGGATAATAAGATTAAAATAGTTTTTTTATCAAACTTTTTAAACCATCATCAGCTCCCGATTTGTAATGAGCTTATGAAACAGGTTGATGGATCGTTTAGATTTATCGCTACAACACCTGTTCCAGAAGAGCGCTTGCGCATGGGTTACAGTGATTATAACGATAGCCACTCATTTGTTGTTAAGGCCTATGATGGAGAAAACGATGAGATTTCACGATTAATAAGTGATGCAGATATCGTTATTAGCGCTGGAGCTCCAAGTTTGTCTTCATTGGTGAAGCGTATTCGGTCTGACAAATTGACATTTGTATATGCGGAGCGACTTCTAAAAGATGGTGATCAACTTTTAAAGAACCCCTTGAGATTGCTGAAGTATAAATGGCTTTTTTCACGATTCCGCTTCAATAATCTTCATTTATTATGCGCAAGTAGCTATGCAGCCATTGATTTCTATAAGCTCGGTGCTTTCCCAGATAAGAAATATAAATGGGGCTACTTCCCCGAACTTCCTTCAGTCAACCACAAAACATTTGAATGTTCCCCAGATCGTCTCATTCTCAT
>CALJNY010000104.1 GCA_937981515.1 uncultured Collinsella sp.
AGATGCGCCGCCGTGTTGCCGAGACCAGCTATTTCTTTGGTCTGGAGGACTGGCTTCATCGCGATACCGATACGCTTTCGGGTGGCCGCAAGCAGCTGCTGTCGCTTGCCGCCGTTCTGGCGCTGCGTCCGCGCGTCCTGTTACTCGACGAGCCCACGTCTCAGCTCGATCCCGTTGCCGAGAAGAATTTTCTGCACGCGCTGTTTCGCGTGAACCGTGAGCTGGGCTGCACGGTTGTTGTGGCTACGCATCAACCGCGGCCGATGCTCGAGTATGCGACGTGTGCGTACCGGATTGAGGGCGGTCGCGTGCGCGAGGTGGCGGATATGGCTTCTTTGGGACGCCGAGAATCGCTGTTTTCCGATGACATGTTGGGGTGGGGTGCCATCCGATGTGCAAAAAACGGAGTATTCAGCAGGTACGAGGACAATTTGGGCTCTCCGGAACCGCCCGGGGACGTATCGAGCGCGAAAAAAAGTTCGGAATTGGACAAATCGTCCGAATTTGTGGCGCAAATGTCGCTCGAGAACGGCTCGGCAGCCTTCCCGCGCACGGATGGAAGCAGAATACTCCAAAAAATGCACGGTGGGTCGGCTACCACCCTGTCGGAAGGCTGGTTTCGCTACGATCGCGCGGGCGGTTGGGTGCTGCGCGGGCTCGATGTGACGTTTTCGGCCGGCGCGGTGCATGCGGTCGTGGGCGGAAACGGCTGCGGCAAGTCGACGATGCTCTCGGTGCTGGCCAAGACGGCTAAGCTGCAGCGTGGCCGCATGGTGCGTGGGACGGCTTCGGCGGCGCTGCTGCCACAGAACCCCAAGGCATTGCTGGTCGCCGAAACGGTGCGCGACGAGCTGATGGAATGGGCTTCGACCTGCGGATACGACGAGGCCGCAGCACGGGAGCAGACAGCGCGCCTGGGCCTGGCGGGCTTGGAGACGCGTCACCCGTACGATCTTTCGGGCGGTCAGCGCCAGCTGCTTGCGTTGGCAAAGCTGCTGTTGATTGGTCCGGAGCTGCTGATGCTTGATGAGCCCACCAAGGGCCTTGACCTGGCAAGTCGCTGCATTATCGCCCGAGCCCTGCGCGAGCATGCGCAGGCCGGCGGCACCGTCGTCATTGCCACGCACGACTTAGACTTTGCCGAGCAGGTGTCCGACGATGTCGCCATGATGTTCGACGGCGAGATCGCCTGCATGGAGCCCCCGGCAGATTTCTTTGCCGACAACGTGTTCTACAGGGCGTGATGGAATGACGGATCATCGCGCCTCGCGCCTACTCACAAAAATGGAGATTCCGCTGCTCCTGGCGGTGCCGGCAGTGATGACTGCGGCGTTGCTGGCGGGCATTGAGCAGGCTGCGCTTGCCATGCTGGTTGTAGTGGCGCTCGTGCTCGCACTGTTCTTTGCGGGCTATGAGGTATCGCGCCCGGGCTTGCGCCAGATTATGCCAACGCTGGTTCTGGCGGCGTTGGCCGCGGCGGGCCGCATCTTGTTCGGCCCCATTCCCGATTTTAAGCCCGTGAGTGCTATCGCCATTATCGCGGGTGCGACACTTGGCCGTCGCAACGGCTTCATGGTCGGCGCGCTGGCGGCACTGACCAGTAATTTCTTTTTTGGACAGGGCATGTGGACGCCATGGCAGATGTATGCCTGGGGTCTGGTGGGCTATATCGGTGGCGCACTGGCGCATGCGGGCGCTTTTGATCGCGCCGATGGCACCGTGCGCATGCCGGCGCTGATGGCGTACGGCTTTGCGTCGGGCCTGCTGTATGGCGTTGTAATCAACGCATACGACATCATCGGTTTTGTGCAGCCGCTCACCTGGGCAGGCGCCGCAGCGCGTCTTGCCACCGCCGTACCGTTCGATATCACGCACGGACTCGCGACCTGCGTGTTTTTGGCCGCTCTGTACAAGCCTTGGTGTTGCCGCATCAACCGCGTCGTCGTGAAGTACGGGCTGTAGTGGTGGTTGCGCCGGGGCGAGAATCAATACTGCCTTGGTGTCATATCAAAACTATGCCGGTTTACGGGGCTGGATTGACACAGACCGACCATACCGGCATTTTCCGTAATAGGGCAAGCCGTTTACCTGCGGCTTTATTTTGCTCGAATTGCGTGTGGTCAGGGATCTGCGATTCAGCCCCGTAAACTGGCATAGTTTTGCGCACGCCGACTCGTATGACGGTCGCAGCGGGCTCCAGAAGGCTAAATGACCAATTTTCCTCCGTCACTGGGGACCAGCTGGGAGTGCTCGCCACGAAAGCGGTCCATCTACTACGTTTAGGTCGCCGTCCTCAACCACAGTGAGCAATGTGAAAAGAAAACCGCAGGTAGAAAGCCTGTGGTTTTTCGTAGAACATGGTTATGGTTGAGGGTAACGGCTTAAACGTAGTAGATGGGCGCTTTTCGCGGCAGATGTATTACGCAGGTGTCCTCGGAGAGCCAAAATGATCTGTTTTCCTCCGTCCCCAGGGGATCATTTTGGGGGTTAGAGCTCCAGGGCGAGGGTGACGGGGCAGTGATCGCTGCCGAAGATGTCGCCGCGGATGCCGGTGTCGCGTACGTTGCCGGCGATTGCGTTGCTTACCAGGAAGTAGTCGATGCGCCAGCCTGCGTTGTTCTTGCGGGCATTAAAGCGGTAGCTCCACCAGCTGTAGACGCCCTCGACGTCCGGATTGGCCGCGCGCCAGGTGTCGGTAAAACCGGCGTCGAGCAGCTCGGTAAACTTGCCGCGCTCCTCGTCCGAAAAGCCGGCGTTGCCGCGGTTGGACTTGGGGTTCTTAAGGTCGATCTCCTCGTGTGCCACGTTAAAGTCGCCGCAGGTTACGACGGGCTTGCCGGTTTCGCGCTCAAGCGCGTTTAAAAAGCCGCGATAGGCATCGTCCCAGGCCATGCGCACATCGATGCGCGCGAGCTCGTTTTGGGCGTTGGGCGTATAGACGTCGACAAACCAAAACTTGTCGAACTCGAGCGCACAGACGCGGCCCTCGGTCGCGGCTTGGGCGACGAGCTCGGCGGCCCCACCCTCGCCGGCGTAGGGTAGCAGCGCATCGGCGTGCAGCACGCGCAGCGGTTCCTGGCGGCTAAAGACCGCAGTGCCCGAATAGCCTTTGCGTTCGGCGTAGCTCCAGGTTTGGTGATAGCCGGGCAGGTCGATATCGACTTGGCCTTCTTGCAGCTTGGTCTCCTGCAGCGCCAGGATATCGACGTTGAGTTCTTGCGCGATCTGGATAAAGCTCGGGTCCTTTTTGAGCACGGCGCGCAGGCCGTTGACGTTCCACGAGGCGAAAGTGTAAGTCTGAGGCATGGTGTCCTTTCGACGGGGTTGGCAGGCTTAAGATTAACGCAACAAGAGCGGGGCGGAGTCCGCGAGTGATAGTGCGAACGCCGCCGTCCCTAAGACACGGACGGAGGACATATATGACGCAGGCAATATCGGACCCCAAGCAGGCCTCCGCTGCGCTGGCGGAGCTGTTCGAAACCCATAGCCACGTGGTCTTCTTTGGCGGCGCGGGCGTTTCCACGGCGAGTGGCATCCCCGATTTCCGCAGCGTGGACGGTCTGTATCACCAGCGGTTTTCCTATCCGCCCGAGACTATGCTCTCGCACAGCTTCTACGAGGCGCATCCGGCGGAGTTTTTCGACTTCTACCGGACCAAGATGATCGCCCTTAACGCCAAGCCCAACCACTGCCACGCCAAGCTGGCGGAGCTGGAGCGCGCCGGCAAGCTCGACGCCGTGGTGACGCAAAATATCGACGGCCTGCACCAGATGGCCGGCTCGCAGCGCGTGTTTGAACTGCATGGCTCGGTCCACCGCAATATTTGCCAGACGTGCGGCGCGGTCTACAGCGCCGAATGGATTTGCGCGCGCGAGCACGAGGATACCGCGGGCGTGCCCGTGTGCCCTGCGTGCGGCGGTCGCATCAAACCCGATGTGGTCCTCTACGAAGAACCGCTCGATGAGCGTGTGCTTACCGGCGCCGTTGCTGCCATCGCCGCAGCCGACGCCCTCGTCGTGGGCGGGACCTCGCTCGTGGTGTATCCGGCGGCGGGTCTCACGCGTTACTTTACTGGCGATACGCTGGCCATTTGCAATTTGGCGCCCACCGATCAGGATGCAAATGCCGACCTGCTGATTTCTTGCGACATCGCGGCTGCGTTTGCGTTCTAGCCCGCGCGCGCGGATACAATAGAAAGACTGATTGCAAAACGACCCCGCCGCCAGCGCCCGAGCGCGGCGGCGTGGGCATTTTAGGAGGATGTTCATGGCGAACGACAGCAAGACATGGCGGTGCGGAAAGTACGAGCTCAGCTTTGACCGTCCGCGCATCATGGGCGTCCTCAACGTGACGCCCGATTCGTTTAGCGACGGCGGTGAGCACTTTGACCAGGATGCCGCTATCGAGTACGGCCTGGCGATGCTCGATGCCGGCGCCGACATCATCGACGTGGGCGGCGAGTCCACGCGCCCCGGCTTTACCCCGGTCAACCCCGACGAGGAGGCGCGTCGCGTGCTGCCCGTCGTGCGCGCGCTCGCCAAAGAGGGTGCCATTGTCTCCATCGACACGCGTCATGTGGCGGTTGCCAAGGCGGCTGTGCGCTGCGGTGCTTCGATTGTCAACGACGTGACGGG
>CALJNY010000105.1 GCA_937981515.1 uncultured Collinsella sp.
TCATTATCTGCGGCCTATTTGCCATGCAGCGCGCCGGCACCTCGTCAATCGGTAAGCTGTTCGGCCCGCTCATGACGCTGTGGTTCCTGTTCCTGGCAGGCGCCGGCCTGTTCAACATGCTCGGCAACCTGTCCATCCTGCGCGCGCTCAACCCCATCCGCGGCATCATGTTCCTGTTCTCGCCCATCAACCACTCGGGCATCATGGTGCTCGGCTTTGTCTTCCTATCGACAACCGGTGCCGAGGCGCTCTATTCGGACATGGGCCACGTGGGCAAGGCCAACATCTATGCATCCTGGCCGTTTGTTAAGGCGGCCCTTATCCTCAACTATCTGGGTCAAGGCGCTTGGCTGCTCGCCAACAACTCCAATCCCCAGATGCTCGCGATGGACATCGTCAACCCGTTCTATATGATGCTCCCCGAGCCCCTGCGCCCCTTTGCCATCGTGCTTTCGGCCGTGGCGGCCATCATCGCCTCGCAGGCGCTCATCACCGGCTCGTTCTCGCTGGTATCCGAGGCAACCCGTCTCAACCTTATGCCGCATCTGCGCATCCACTACCCCAGCGACACCAAGGGCCAGCTCTACATTCCGCTCGTCAACAACATCATGTGGGTCGGCTGCATCTTCATCGTGCTGCTGTTCCAAAACTCCGAGCGCATGGAGAGCGCCTACGGCCTCGCGATTACCGTGACCATGCTCATGACCACGACGCTTTTGACGAGCTACATCGCCGGCATCCTCAAGCACAAGCTGGGTGCCTGCGTCTTCGCCCTGCTCTTTGGTGCCATTGAGCTATGCTTCTTCGCCTCGTGCCTCACCATGTTCTTTGACGGCGGCTACGTCATGATCTTCCTGGCCGCACTGCTGTTCGGACTTATGTATGTGTGGCGTCGCGGTACCGCCATCGAGCGCACGCAGACGATTCTGCTGCCCGTCTCCAAGTACATTGACCAGCTCAACCGCCTGCGCAACGACGAGACCTACCCCGTACTCGCCGACAATCTGGTGTTCCTCACCAACAGCCCCGATCCGCTTACACTCGACCGCGACGTGCTCTATTCCATCCTGGACAAACATCCCAAGCGCGCCAAGGCATATTGGTTCATCAACGTACACGTTACCGACGAGCCCTATACGCACGAGTATTCCGTTGAGACCTTCGGCACGGACTTCCTGTTCCGCGTGCGCTTGGACCTGGGCTTTAAGGTCAATCAGCGCATCAACGCCTACCTGCGCCAGATCGTTGGCGACCTGATGGCATCGGGTGAGTTGCCGCCGCAGCATCACACCTACTCCATCTACGAGACACGCGGCAACGTGGGCGACTTCCGTTTTTGCATGCTGCGCAAGATGCTTGCCCCCGAAACGGACATCAACCGCAACGACCATCGCGTCATGGCCATCAAGTACGCCGTCCGCCGCGCCTGCGGAAGCCCGGCACGTTGGTACGGTCTCGAGAACTCGGCCATCATCATCGAGTACGTGCCGCTGTTTGCCCGCATGCGCCCGGCCGTTAAGCTCGTGCGTACCCAGGTGCCGCTCGAGGTTCAGATCGAAGAAGCCGAGGAAATGGAAGTCGATATCTTCTCGGACGACCTGGTCAACGGCAACGAGGCCGGCAAGAGCATGAACGTCGATCCCACCGAGCTGCTCGAGAGCGTCGCCGATACACCCGAACAGCAACAGCTCGACGGCCTCGAGAACGAACAACTCAACGACGCCAACTTCTAGCGACGTCACAAATCAACGACAGCGGCCCTGCACCTCACGAGAGACGCAGGGCCGCTTTGCATTGCAGTAAAGCTAACGGCTACGAACGACGCGGCTCGGGAACCACGAGCCTATCGGGGCTCGCGCCCTCGGCATCCATCAGGCTCACGTAGCGAATCGACGGGTCCCCATACATCGCGTAGTAATAATTGCCCGTGCGCGCGCTAAAGCATCCGGTGTAGATAGTCTTCTCGAACTTGCCATCGCCCATCCTGGACGCCCCCTCGATCATCACCACGCCCTCGAGCGAGCGGAACATGCGGACGACGTTTTCGGTCTCGCTCTCCTTTTGCGGGTAATTGGCATTGAGGTACGCCGCCTTTACAAAACGGCTCGGCGAATAGCAGTCACCCGGAATACCGCGCATGCCGGCACCCGCGCCATAGGGCTTGAGCTCGGCGCCACGCCATGTCGCCGTCTGCGGAAAATCGCTTGTGGCCGTGATATAGGTGCGCAGGTTTTCCATGTGCCACGGGAAGGTCGGCTGGTTGGCAAGGGTGTCGACCGGATCGTCGTATACATGCAGGCCGTCAGCCATCATCTCGACCACGATGCTGCGCTGGCTGTCGCCGATAATCCAATGGAGCAGCGACACGCCCAGCCCCTCTCCTGCAGATTTGGCAACAATCACCGTGTCGCGCAGCGCGGCCTCGACCTCATCGACCGTCGAGAACGTCGCTGCCACCCACAGGGGAAACTCATAGGCCGCGATATTGGTCTTTCCATCAACCGGCCCCTCGGCATACTCGGCATAACCCGGGAAATTGAGGCCCGCCACGGCGAGGCCCGCATCGTTGCCGCAATCGAAGAACATAGGGTAGTTCTTGTAATCGATGCACATACCGATCACCGCGTGTGCCGCTGTCGCGTCGTCGATAAACGAATACGGAATGTGAAACCCGCGCGGCATCACGCGAACCTGTTGGCCATAGTCAAAGCTCCAGTCGAGGTTGCGGCCCAGATACATGTGGCCAGAATTATCGGTAAATCGAATACTCGTGCACATAGCGCCTCCTAGCCTTACGTTCTTGCTAAGGTTATTGTCTCCAAACAAAAAGGCGCTAAACACAAAAGCCCGGACATGACAACAATGTCACGCCCGGGCCAAAAGCACAGGTTCAATCCCCGATCAAATCACTCTAGACAAGTTTGCCGAGACAATGGTCAATCATGTGTTGAATCATTTGTGCCTCGAAGCCCACAAAGTCCTGCTTGCGCTCGCGCATCTTGCCGTCGACGATCACGTCATAAGCGACCTTGCACTTGATATAGCGCGTGGACTTGGTGATCTCCTCGTGCGTCAGGCAGCTCTCCTCCATCTTGCTGGCGCCCAGGCCAAACACCAGACGGGGGTTGTAGAGCACGTGGGGCTCGCCGGCATCGTCCAGGTAGACGCAAACCTTCTTGGTGACGCCAATCTGGTTAGCGGCAAGGCAGCCGGCATCGTCGAGCGACTTGATGGTATCGATCAGATCCTGAGCAACCGACTCGTCCTCGACGGTCGCAACCTCGCAACGCTGGGACAGGATAGCCTCGTCGTGGCAAAGCTCTTTAATCATACGTTCCTCCATAGGGGTCGTTGTAACCGCTTAAGTATACGGTACCCACACATTTTCATACGGAAAATACCGCCCGTCCGTTACAAAGCGCCGAACATCAACATGCGAGGAACAACAGCGTCGTAAAGGGGCTATAGTAGTTGAGTTCGTGTCAATCGGCCTAAACTCGGGGCCGAACAAGGAAAGGGTATGCATGGACGAACTTTTTCACGTCAGTGAGCGCAAGTCCACAATCGGGACCGAACTCCGCGCTGGACTGACAACATTCCTGGCGATGGCCTACATCATCGCCGTCAACCCCGCGGTGCTCTCGGGCGCTGGCATCGATGCGGGCGCGCTCGCCTGCGCCACCTGCCTGGGCGCCGGCATCATGACCATCTGCATGGGCATCTTCGCCAACCGCCCGCTCGCCTGCGCGTCGGGCTTAGGCGTCAACGCGATGATCGCCGGAATCACCACCACCGTCTGCGGCGGTGACTGGCACGTGGCCATGAGCGTCATCTTCCTCGAGGGCGTCGTCATCTTGCTGCTCGTGCTTTGTGGCCTGCGCGAGGCCATCATGGACGCCATCCCGGTTGTCCTGCGTCACGCCATCTCGGTGGGTCTGGGCCTGTTTATCGCCATGATCGGCCTGTGCGACGCTGGCATCATCACCGCTGGCGCCGGTACGCTCGTCGGCCTGGGCGACATCGCCTCCCCCACCTTTATCGTCGGCATCATCTCCATCGTCGTGACGGTTGCCCTGGCTTCCCGCAACGTGCCGGGCTCGTTGCTCATCGGCATCATCGTCGCCGTTATCGCCGGTATCCCCCTAGGTGTGACCCAGGCTCCGACCGGTATCATCGCCCCGCTCGACTTCTCGAGCATCGGTGGCCCCATCGCCGACGCCGGCGGCGTGCCCGCCATCGTCAAGGTCCTTACCGACCCCGCGCTCCTCGTCATCTCGTTCTCGCTGCTCATGAGTGACTTCTTCGACACCATGGGCACCGCGATGGCCGTGGCCAAGCAGGGCGAGTTCCTCACCGACGACGGCAACGTCGAGAATATCAAGGAGATCCTGATCGTCGACTCCGCCGCCGCTGCTGTGGGCGGTTTCATGGGCGTCTCCTCCATCACCACCTTCGTCGAGTCCACTTCCGGCGCCGCCGACGGTGGCCGCACGGGCCTCACCTCCGTCACCACCGGCGTGCTGTTCATTCTCGCCGCGTTCTTCTCCCCCATCGTCACCATCGTTTCCAGCGCCGCCACCTGCGGTGCTCTGGTCTACGTCGGCTACCTCATGATGAGCGAGGCCTCCGAGATCGACTGGTCCGACGTGTCGCAGGGTTTCCCGGCGTTCATGATTGTCGCCGGCGTACCCTTCACCTACTCCATCTCTGCCGGCATTGGTCTGGGCTTTATCGCCTACGTAATCGTCGCGCTCTTTAAGGGCGAGGCCTCCAAGATCAAGCCGCTCATGTGGATCGCAGCCCTTGCTTTCCTCGTCTACTTCTTCGTAGCGTAGCGGCAAAGCTGCCAAAGCAGAACACCAAAGCGCGGAGTCGCATCGAGCGGCTCCGCGCTTTTCTTTTAAGCCCAGGCAACGCACGGACGCGCGATGTATTGCTTCCCAAGTTTTGGACATTTTGCCCTCCAAACGGCACTACCGCCGGCTACATCCTGCAGATACGCTGGATACAGTCGCATAGGCCCTATGAGGATGGGAGCAACCATGGCCGCCCTGTTCACGACCCCCAAGCGCAATGACAAAACCTCAGGAGCCCATTTTGCCGAGC
>CALJNY010000106.1 GCA_937981515.1 uncultured Collinsella sp.
GCCGTTGAGCGTAAAGGAAAGATCGATGAGTTTGGCAGCCATTAGCGCACCTCGCTAGAATCGACGCCGGGCACGCGGCGGCAGGAATACTCGTCCGTGGCAAACTTAGGAATCTGCACGCCCTCGAGCTCGCGGGCAAGCGCGGCCGAAAGCTCGATGCCGGCGGCGCGGCGCACGGCCTGCACGGCAAGCGGCGCCGAGATGCGACGGCGGTACTCGGCCGAGCCCCACAGGTTGGTGCCGTAGCTCAGCGCACGCACGGATGCGGCCAGGGCGCGAAGCTCGTCCTCGGAAGGCTGCTCGCCGGTAAGGCCAGATGCCTCGCCCCGAAGCAAGGTCGCGCGAAGCGGGCGAGCGCCCACGGTGACGTGCCAGGAGCCGTCCCACCAGGCGGCGGTGACGTTCAGCGAGGGGAAGTCGGTCGCGGCCTTGCGCACGGCTTCGTAGCTTGCACGGTAATCGTGCTTGACGACCACGACGCGCTCGATCACGTCGCGCACGTAGCCCATGTCAACGAACTCGGCGAGCGGCACGCGGCCGGCACCCGTCAGCTCAACATACGAATCGAGCGCCAAAAAGGCCGAGAGCACGTCAGAGAAGCCAAAGCGGCCGTAGATGCTGCCGCCCACCGTGGCGGTGTTGCGCAACTGAACGCCCACGATGTCGTGGACGGCAAACTCAAAGACATTGTTGACAAGCGCGTTGAGCTCGGCATGACGCTCGAGCTGGCGCAGGGTGCACATGGCGCCGATGTGAAACTCGGTTTCGGTCTCCTCGATCTGATCGAGTCCACAGGCCGAAAGGTCAATTGCCGTCGCCACACGACGCGAACCCAGACGCATCCAGATGCCACCGCCCACAATCTTGTTGTTGCGGTTTTTCTGCAAGAGCTCATAGGCTTCGGCCGCGTTTCCAACACGGACGTAGGTACCGAACTTGAGCACGTTCTCCCCCATCTCTTCACTTGTCCAGTACTTTTAAGTGTACCAAACGAGGGGCCACACACCGTTTTAGGACAAAATCCACCCACCCATCCATAACTTGCGGTGAAATACGGACTGATTAGCCGTTCTGGGACGCTAAACAGTCCGTATTTCACCGCAAGTTATGAAGAGTCCTCCAAGATAGAAAAGGCTCCCAGCCAAGATGACTGGGAGCCTCATCACATGCTATATCGAGCGAAGACTTAGCAGACGCCCTGGGCGAGCATGGCGTCGGCGACCTTCAGGAAGCCGGCGATGTTGGCACCCATGACGAAGTTGCCCTCCTGGCCATACTCCTTGGCGGTGTCGTCCACGTTGTGGAACATGCCGCGCATGAGCTGCTCGAGCTTGCCGTCGACCTCCTCGAAGGTCCAGGACAGGTGCTCGGCGTTCTGGCTCATCTCCAGGCCGGACACGAGCACGCCGCCGGCGTTGGCAGCCTTACCGGGCATAAAGGCGACGCCGTTCTCCTGGAAGTAGGTCGTAGCCTCGATGGTCGTGGGCATGTTCGCGCCCTCACCGACAACCTTGCAGCCGTTGGCGACGAGCGCCTGGGCGTCCTCGAGCAGCAGCGTGTTCTCGCGAGCGCAGGGCAGCGCGATGTCGCAGGGCAGCTGCCACACGCCGCGGCCGTCGCCCTCGTGCCACACGGCGTTGGGCTTCTCGTCAACGTACATGGCGAGCGTAACGCCCTTGTCGTGGCCGGAGCGCTTCTTGTTGTAGACGTGCTCGAGCACGGTGTAGTCGATGCCGTCGGGATCCTCGACCCAGCCATGGGTGTCGGAGCAGGCCAGCACCTTGCCGCCGAGCTGGGAGACCTTCTGGACCGCGTAGATGGCAACGTTACCGGAGCCGTGAACGACGACGTTCTTGCCCTCGAAGGAGTCGCCGCGGCTCTTGAGGTACTCGTCCACAAAGTAGGCCAGACCGTAGCCGGTAGCCTCGGTACGGGCGAGCGAGCCGCCAAAGGAGAGGCCCTTGCCGGTAAGGACGCCGGTCCACTCGTTGGTCAGGCGCTTGTACTGACCGAACAGGTAGGCAACCTCGCGGCCGCCAACGCCCAAGTCGCCGGCGGGAACGTCGGTGTTGGGGCCAATGTGGCGATAGAGCTCGGTCATGAAGGACTGGCAGAAGTGCATGATCTCGTTGTTGGACTTGCCCTTGGGGTCAAAGTCGGAGCCGCCCTTGCCGCCGCCCATGGGAAGGGTGGTCAGGCTGTTCTTGAGGATCTGCTCCAGACCCAGGAACTTGAGCATACCCAGGGTGACCGTCGGGTTAAAGCGCAGGCCGCCCTTGTAGGGTCCAATGGCAGAGTTGAACTCGACGCGATAGCCGCGGTTGACCTGAACCTTGCCCTGATCGTCGACCCAGGGAACACGGAACATAACGATGCGCTCGGGCTCGACGAGGCGCTCCAGCAGGGCGGCCTCCTCGTACTCGGGGTGGGCGTCGAGCGCCGGCTGGATGGTGCCGAGGATCTCGGTCGCGGCCTGGATGAACTCAGGCTGCTCGGGATAGCGGGCCTTGAGCTCGTCGAGAACTTTCTGCGTGTAGCTCATGCTTCCTCCAATTGATGGAAAAGAAAGGTGTCGTTCGCGGCGTACCATGCGCCGCGAGCTTTGTCGAGTATGGATAATATCGCACTGTTGCAGCAAAGTTTCGCATAAGCCGACGAGCAGATGTTTCGTTTTGATTACGATGCAGGTAGAAGCGTTTTTGAGTGCCTGACGTGCAAAACCTGTGTTTCAAACCTGTTTCGTCCACGTGTTCCAAACCACCACAAAGGTGCCTGTCCCCAATGTGGTGGATTTGGTGGTTAGAGGACGAGCTGATGGTAGTCGGCGGGGGTTATGCGGCCTTCGGTGGCGGCGCGGAAGGCGGCAAGGGCATCGCCCGAGAACGGCATGGCCCAGCACAGGCCGCAGCCGGCAGTGATGGAGCCGGGCAGCGGCATAATGCGCCCGGGCACACCGGCATCCAGGCACAGCTGCTCGCATTCCATCACATCGAAAGTGCTGTCGAACGACACGATGATCTTGCGCACGTGGTCGAGGGCATCACCGGACGGGCCTTCGCGGTGCGCCTCACGATACGCCGCGGCGGCCGCTTCCT
>CALJNY010000107.1 GCA_937981515.1 uncultured Collinsella sp.
TCTTTGTTGACACCTCGGTCTTTTGGGGTGATGCCGTGGCCGCCGCGGTGGCGGCGAGCGACCGTTGCCTGGTCGTAGGCGATGCGGCAGTATCGTCCGCGACATCCGCTTCGCGTGTCATTGAGCTGGCGAGCCGTGTGGGCGTGCCGCGCACGCGCATGAGCGCCGTGTTCAACCGGTTTGGTGCGCGCGGTGCCGACGAGGACGTCGCCATGCGCTTTGAGATTGCCTGCGCACTGAGCTCCAAGATTCGCATTGCCGATGGCGGCCAGGATTTGGCCGCGCTCATGGCATTCGGTCGCGCCGACGAGGCAGTGGGTCAGACGAGCGCTTTTGCGACCAGCGTGCGCGAGGCCACGCGCGAGATGCTCGTGGAGCTGGGCTGCGCCGTCGGTCCTTGGAGCGATATGGTCGCTGACCGCGCGACCCGCACCGAGCGCCCGCGCATCCGTCTTCCCTGGTCGCGTGAGGGTGATTCGCGATGAGTCTGCAGACGAGGATTAAAGCCGCCGGCGCGGCCGCCGCGGCTGCCCCCGTTGATGCGGGACGCCGCCGTGCCGTTAAACGCCGCACCAAGCGTGCGGTGATGGACCGCATGGGCTACGACGAGGTGGCGCGCATCAGTGCCTACGTCGACCCGGCCCTTGCCCGCTCTGAGCTACGTCCGGCGGTGGAAGCGGCGCTCAACGTGGAAGAGCCAACCGACTTGGCGACGCCTGAACGTGAGACCATCATCGACGAGATCCTAGATGACGTGGTGGGCCTGGGACCGCTGCAGCCGCTCATCGAGGACGACACCGTTACCGAAATCATGATCAACGGCTGTCGCTCTGCCTTTTTTGAGCGCAGTGGCGTTTTGTATCCCATCGAGCACGCGTTTGAGGACGACGAGCAGATCCGTGTGCTCATTGACCGCATTATCTCGCCGCTCGGCCGTCGTATCGACGAGCGTAGCCCCATCGTCAACGCCCGCCTCAAGACGGGTTATCGCGTCAACGCGGTGATTCCACCCGTGGCGATCGACGGGCCAATTCTCACCATCCGTAAGTTCTCGGACCGTATCTGTTCGTTGGACGAGCTTGTGGGGTTGGGGTCACTGCCGCTTTGGTATGCGCAGCTGCTGTCGTGCGCGGTGTCGTTGCGGCAGGACTTGGCGGTTGCGGGAGGCACGGGGTCGGGCAAGACCACGCTGCTCAACGCGCTGTCGTGCGAGATTTCCACCGGCGAGCGCATCGTGACGATTGAGGATTCCGCCGAGCTCAAGTTTGCACATCACCCACACGTTGTTCGTCTGGAGGCGCGTGAGGCGTCAATCGAGGGCGAGGGTGCGGTGACGATTCGCGACCTGGTGACTAATGCTCTGCGCATGCGCCCCGACCGCATCGTCGTGGGCGAGGTGCGCGGTGCCGAGTGCTGCGACATGCTGCAGGCCATGAACACGGGCCACGACGGCTCGCTCACCACGCTCCATGCGGGTACCGAGCAGGAGACCGTGGTTCGCCTGACGCTGCTTGCGCGCTACGGCATCGATTTGCCGAGTGAGCTTATCGAAGAGCAGATCGCCATGGCGCTCGACGGCATCGTGATGTCCGAGCGTCATGCAGATGGCAGGCGCTTTGTGGCCTCATATTCGGGGGTTCGCCGCGGCGCGTCGGGCGGTGTTGAGCTCGAACGCTACGTGACGTTCGATGCCGCCGAACGCACCTGGACGCTCGACCGCGAGCCGCCGTTTATTACGGAGGGCTTGCGGTCGGGAACGCTCACGCAAGAGGAGGTGGACGAATGGAGATCGCTATGCCCCTCGTCGTAGGGGGTTTGGCGGGGCTTTCTGTCGCGACGGCGTGTGGGGTAGAGCCACGTGTGCCGCGGATGCCGCCGGCGGAGCTGGCGCGCCAGACGCTCGAATCGATGGCGGAGAAGCTGCCGCGTGAGTTGGCGGAAAACGACCTGCTGATAAAGATTGCCCGCTCGTGGGCGTCGCTGATTCCCGCAGATCGCCTTGGGCTTGCTATTGAGGACAACGCGGCTCGTCTGGCATTTCTGCTGCTGTCGAGCGGTATCTGCAGCGTTTTGCTGGCCGTTGCGTCGTTGTCGCCCATCGGCTTTGTCTTGGGACTGGTGGCGCCGTTTGGCGTGGGTGCCGCACGTGACACCTTAGATCGCCGACGCGAACAGCATGATGTAGAAGAGGCCATGCCCGAGGCATTCACAGCGTTATCCATGTCGCTTGCCTCGGGGCATTCGCTGGCACAGGGCATGCGCTTTGTGGGTGCCCATGCGCAAGAGCCGGTGCATACCGAGTTTTTGCGGGTGGCGGCGGCAATCGATTGCGGTATCTCGGCGACCGACGCACTCGATGACCTACTCGTTCGCATCGATGCCCCCGGCCTTTCGCTTGTCACCTTGGCGCTCAAAGTATCGCAGCGTACCGGGGCTCCGCTTGCCGGCTTGCTGTCCGAGGCGTCGGGCATGGTGGGTGAGCGCATTGAGCTCAAACGCCGTCTGGACGTTAAGACGTCACAGGCGCGTATGTCGGCACACATGGTCGCGGCGATGCCGGCGGGCATGTGCGCGGTACTGGCTTTGCTTTCAGCAGACTTTCGCCGCGGTCTTGCGACGCCGGCTGGTGCGGGCGCCGTGGTGCTGGGACTTGCCCTCAACGTCGTTGCCCTGGTAGTTATCCGGCGCATTATGCGGGTGGAGTTATGAGCGCCCTGGTCGGGGTCGCGGCCTGTCTGTGTGCCCTGAGCGTATTTGCCGCGACAGGTTTGGAGCATGCGGATGCTCGCAAGATTGCAGAGGCGTGCAAGCGTGAGGCGGTACTGGTCATTGCTGCGGGCTGCTCTGTGATTGATGCCCTGACCGCGCGAATGAAGGGCGCGATTGGGGCGGGCGGCCCGGCGCGGGTGTCGCTCGGTGAGGTGTCCGAGATGATCGACGTGGTGCGCCTGGGGCTTTCTGCCGGCCTTTCGTTTGACGCGGCGCTCGAGATTTTCTGTGCCAATCGTCGGTCGGTGCTGGCCGTCCGTCTTGAGCAAGCCTGCATGGCGTGGCAGGTGGGCGTGGGGACGCGCGAGGCCGAGCTGTTGGCTGCCGCGCGTGATTTGGACGTAAGGGCGCTCGAGACCTTTGCCATCACGGTGGGGCAGGCGCTTGCCCTGGGCGCTCCGCTGGCCGAGACGCTGGCTGCTCAAAGTCGCGAGATCCGTGCGGCCCATCGCGCCGCAGTCGAGCGCGAGATCGAGCGCGCCCAGGTCAAGTTGCTGATTCCCACCGGCACGCTCATCTTGCCGGCGTTGCTTCTGTCCATATTGGGCCAGCTGCTGGGAGCAGGCGGGATGATGTAGGGAGGAATACATGAACACGATGACCGACATTGCGGGCAAGGCTTGGAGCTGGGCTTTTTGCCGGGCAATCCGCGCTCGCCAGCGTGCCAAGGCGCTGTTGCGGGAGGAGAGCGCGCAGGGCACTACCGAATACGCCATCTTGGTCGGCGTGCTCGTAGTGATCGCCATCATTGCCATTGTCGCATTTAAGGGCAAGGTCCAAGATCTATGGAACGCTATCAGCGAGGGCATCAACAGCCTGTAGAGGGTAGGCGGCCTGCCGGCGCACTGCTGGTGTTTGCCTGTGTGGTTGTGGCGGTGGCAGTGGCGGTTTGGGGGCTAAACGCCGCGCGGCAGCAGCGTCCTGGGGCCGCCTTCGATTCGGGCTCAGATTCGACGGTGGCGTCTCAAAAAGATGAGATGCGAGATGCGGACGATTCGGATGTCGCTGTCACGGCGCAAACCTTTCTGCGGATGCTCGACAAGCGGTCTGGCACTGCGACGGATTCGCCTGAGGACAACGCGATTGCGGTCCGGCTTGCATGGTCCGAGGACCGACCGATGACCGAGGCAGCGGCGGATATGTTACGCGCCTACCGCGAGGTGCCAACGGCCCAGCTCGCCCTGAGCGGCTATCTCGATATTAAGGGTAACGTATGGGGCGCCATTGTGCGCGATGGGCGCGGCTGGGTCGATATGGTGACGGTTGCCGCGGATACTGGCGATGCTTCGTGTCGTCTGCGCGCGGTGCGCCTGGCCCCGCAAACAATAAGCTCAAAGGAGGGGTCGTGAAATGCATGACG